>CAXSEO010000280.1:0-4552 GCA_964235525.1 uncultured Sphingomonas sp.
GCGTCTGCTCGATGATGAAGCATTCGGGGGATTTAATGTCCTCCAGGTTGATGCCGCCGAAGGTCGGCTCCATCAGCTCGACCGCGTCGATGAAGCGGTCGACGTCCTCGGTCTTGAGTTCGATGTCGATCGAGTCGACATCGGCGAAGCGCTTGAACAGCACCGCCTTGCCCTCCATCACCGGCTTGGACGCGAGCGCGCCGAGGTTGCCGAGCCCGAGGATGGCGGTGCCGTTGGAGATCACCGCGACGAGATTGCCCTTGGCGGTATAGTCGTACGCGGTCGCCGGATCCTCCGCGATCGCGCGCACTGGCACCGCGACGCCGGGCGAATAGGCGAGCGCAAGGTCGCGCTGCGTCGCCATCGGCTTGGAGGCGATGATCTCGAGCTTGCCCGGCCGCCCTTCCGAGTGGAAGAGCAGCGCCTCGCGCTCGGAGAACTGCAAATTGGGTTCGTCGGCCATCATGTCGTCCCTCGCCGGTCGCTTCACTCTTGGGCGATGCGGCGCGGGGCGGCAAGGTCAGGCGCGCGCGGGTGGTGCCTTGGGCGGCACGGGGTGGCCGTTCAGCGTCGTCCGGCCCTCGAAATACGCGTTCGAGCTGCTGCCGAGGTCGATCCGCGCGCCGGTGATGCGGCAGTCGCGATAGGTGCCCGCGATCACCGCATAGATCTGCGGTGCGCTGGCCAGCACGCACCGGTCGAACACGACGCGCGGAGAAGCGACGCCGGGCACGCGCGTGCGGGTGAACAGGAACCGGCAGGCGCGGAACATCACCCCGCCCGAGCTGACGTTGATGTTGCTGGCGTCCAGGTTGACGGTGCGGTCGAGCGAGCCCTGGCGCGGATCGTCGGTGAACAGGCATGCGGTGAACAGCGGCAGGCGCTTGTCGCGGATGCTGGGCTCCAGCACGATCAGCGGCCCGCCGAACGTACACGCGGTGAACGTGAAATGCGGGCGCGAGACGTAGATCGGGTTCGACTCGTGGTCCGCGCCCGACCAGAACAGGCAATGGTCGAACGACGCGCCCCAGACATCGCCGCTGTCCGATGCCATGCCCTGATAGCGGTTGTGCCGGAACCGGCAGCGGGTGAAGCGGGGCGCGATGATCGGGTCGCCCGCGATCTCCGCCTCGAGATCGAACCCGCCCGCCGGGGCGCTATAATGCGCGCCCTTGGCGGCGTGGTCGAAGTCGCAATCGGTGGCGACGAAATTCGCGCCCGAGCGCAGATTGCCGTTAAGCCGACAGTTATTGTGGAAGCGCGAGTTGCTGACGGTGAAGCTCTCGCGCGACCCGCATTGCAGCCCGTCGAGCGGGTGGTGGTGGCTCTCGACGCGGTCGATCGTGACGCGCGCGCACCCCTCGATCAGCATCCCGCTGCCCGGCAGCTGCCAGCCGGTGTCGCCGCGCTGCCCGCCCCAGACCAGCCGGTCGCTGTTGCCGTCGAGCTCGAGGTTCTCGATGCGTACCGGTCCGGCGATGTCGTGCAGATTGATCATCGCGTCGTACGGATTGGCGACGTCGTTGCCCATGTACGGCATCTTGTGGTCGTTGGCGCGGCCGGTCGCGGGGTCGAACGTGCCGTAGCGCAGCCCGTCCGCCGCGCGGAGCCGCGCGCCGTTGCCGCGGATCGTGAGACCGCCGCCAAGCCCGCGCAGCCAGATGATGCGCGAAGGCAGGTAAGACAGCACCTCCGCCGCGATGTCGCCCGGCGTCGACTTGCCCACGAGGAATCGCTGCTTGCCGACGATGTACGTCGCGCGGGGGACGAGCTCGATCACGCCACCGCCCGCCGCGTGCACCGCCGCGCTCATCGCGACAAAGGCGTCGGTGTCGTTGGTCGCGCCGTCACCGCGCGCGCCGAATGCTTCGGGACGGAACACCGGACCAGCGGGCGCAGCGGTTTGAGCGGTCGCCCGGTCAGCCCAGGCCACGTGGCCGAGCACCGCGCCCGCTGCCGCGCCGCCGATCGCCGACCGGCGTGACGGTCGGGCGCGTTCGGTCATGCTCAATCCTGTCATCGCTGCACCTTCAAACATCGTGGACCGCAACCCGCGAGGGGGCGCGGTCGATCCCCTTCCCCGCCCGCCGCCCAGCCGCTACCCCGGCGCGCATGGCCGACGCCTCGCCAGCCCTCACTCCGATGATGGCGCAGTACCTCGCCTTAAAGGCGGAGGCGGGCGACGCATTGCTGTTTTATCGCATGGGCGATTTCTTCGAGCTGTTCTTCGACGACGCGAAGGCGGCGGCGGCGTGCCTCGACATCGCGCTCACCGCGCGCGGCGAGCACCACGGCGCGCCGGTGCCGATGTGCGGGGTGCCGGTGCATTCGGCGGAAAGCTATCTCGCGCGCCTGATCAAGGCGGGGCACCGGGTCGCGGTCGCCGAGCAGACGGAGACGCCCGCCGCCGCCCGCGCGCGCGGCGGGTCAAAGACGCTGGTCGGACGCGGGATCGTCCGCGTCGTCACGGCGGGAACGCTGACCGAGGAGGCACTGCTCGACGCGCGGGCGGCGAACTGGTGCGTCGCGATCGGCGAGGCGGGCCGCGAGGTCGCGCTGGCGGCGGCGGACGTGTCGACCGGGCGGTTCGAGCTGATCGAGGTCGGCGCGGATGCGCTCGCCGCCGAACTGGCGCGGCTCGCACCCGCCGAGGTGATCGCGGTCGAGACCGGCGCGGGCGCGGCGGCGGCGACCACCATACGTCCGCGTGCGGAGTTCGATAGCGCGGGCGGGGAGGCGCGGCTGAAACGGATGTTCGGCGTCGCGACACTCGACGGGTTCGGCCAGTTCGGGCGCGCCGCGCTGTCGGCGGCGGGCGGGCTGGTCGCGTATCTGGAGCATAATGCCAAGGGCGCGCTGCCGTTCCTCACGCCGCCGCGCCTCCATCATGCGGCGGGTACGATGGCGATCGACGCGGCGACGCGCGACAGCCTCGAGCTGACCTGCACTGCCGGGGGCGCGCGCAAGGGGTCGCTGCTCGACACGGTCGACCGCACGGTGACGGGCGCGGGCGCGCGGGCGCTCGCGGCCGATCTCGGCGCGCCGCTGATGGACCGGCAAGCGATCGAGCGGCGGCTGGCGCTGGTGGCGTTGTTCCACGACGACGGGGCGTTGCGCGAGAACATACGGTCCGCCCTGCGCGCCATCCCCGACCTCGGCCGCGCGCTCGGGCGGCTGGCGGCGGGGCGAGGCAGCCCGCGCGACCTCGCGAGCTTGCGGGACGGCCTGGACGCAGCCTGGTCGCTCGGCGAGCGGCTCGCGCGGGTGGACGAACCGCCCGAGTTGCTCGCCTCGCTCGCGCCCCGCCTGGGCGGGCATGGCGCGCTGGTCGACTTGCTCCGGCGCGCGCTGGTCCCCTCGCCGCCGCTCGACGCGGGCGATGGCGGCGTGATCGCGGAAGGGTATGACGCCGCGCTCGACGCGCTGCGGGCGACCGGCGCGGGCGGGCGGCGCGCGATCGCGGCGCTGGAGGCGCGCTATCGCCAGGCGACGGGGGTGGCGCAGCTCCGCATCCGCCACAACGGCGTACTCGGCTATCATGTCGAGGTGCCCGCGCGCCACGCCGACCCGCTGATGGCGGCGGACAGCGGCTTTACCCACCGCCAGACGCTGGCGGGCGCGGTACGGTTCAACGCGCCCGACCTGCACGAGGCGGCATCGACCGTGACGCAGGCGGGCGCGCACGCGCTGGCGGCGGAGGCGGCGCACCTCGAGGAGCTGACTGCCGCCGCGCTCGACCGGCGTGAGGCGATAGCGGAGACGGCGGACGCGCTCGCCCGGCTCGACGTCGCCGCCGCGCTGGCGGAGCGGGCGGCGGAAGGCGGATGGACGCGGCCGCAGCTGGTCGACCATGCCTGTTTCGAGGTCGAGGGCGGGCGGCATCCCGTGGTGGAAGCGGCGGTGGCGCGCGCGGGCGAACGGTTCGTCGCCAACGATTGCGTGCTTACCGAGGCGTCGCGGCTTTGGCTGGTGACCGGCCCGAACATGGGCGGCAAGTCGACCTTCCTGCGCCAGAACGCGCTGCTGGCGGTGCTCGCGCAGGCGGGGAGCTATGTGCCCGCGAGCAAGGCACGCATCGGGCTGGTCGACCGATTGTTCAGCCGCGTCGGCGCGTCGGACAACCTCGCGCGCGGGCGGTCGACCTTCATGGTCGAGATGGTCGAGACCGCCGCCATCCTCGCGCAGGCGACGCCGCGCAGCTTCGTGATCCTCGACGAGGTCGGGCGCGGGACCTCGACCTATGACGGCCTCGCGATCGCCTGGGCGGTGGCGGAGGCGATCCACGACGCCAACCGCTGCCGCTGCCTGTTCGCGACCCATTACCACGAGCTGACCCGGCTGGCGGAGCGGTGCGACGCGCTGACGCTCCACCACGTCCGCGCGCGCGAGTGGAAGGGCGAACTGGTGCTGCTCCGCGAGCTCGCGAACGGTCCCGCCGACCGCAGCTACGGCCTGGCGGTCGCGCGGCTCGCGGGGCTGCCGCCCGCCACCGTGGCGCGCGCGAAGGCGGTGCTCGCGCGGCTGGAGGCGGGGCGCGCGCGGACCGGCGGGC
>CAXSEO010000281.1:0-4542 GCA_964235525.1 uncultured Sphingomonas sp.
GGGTCGTACTCGCTCTCGCTCCGCTTGGTGAAGCCGGACAACCCGCCGCCCTGGCGCAGCGTGCGGATGCGATTGCGCCGTCCGGTCAGGATCTTGTGCGGATAGCATTGGTGGCCGACGTCCCACACCAGCCGATCGGCGGGTGTGTTGAACACATAATGGATCGCCACGGTCAGCTCGACCACGCCCAGCCCCGAGCCGAGGTGCCCGCCGGTGGTGCCGACCGCGGAGATCACTTCCTGGCGAAGCTCGTCGGCGAGCTGGCGGAGCTGGTCGGGCTTGAGCTTGCGGAGGTCGTCGGGGGTGGCGACCGTGTCGAGCAGCGGCGTGTCGGGCGTGTCCGTCATCCCCGCGCGCTTATCGCAGCACGACGGCGCTGTCGATTGCACCCGTTAACACTTCACCGAGCCGTCACACGGCTCGGGCTGCGAACCTGTGTCATCCAGGCGGCAGGCAGCGTTTGGCGACGCGGCATGAAACGGCTAGGCAAGGTAAGCGTGAACCGCCCACCGGCTCTTGTCGCCTCGATGCGTCGTGCATTGTGGGCGCTGCTGTTCGCGGGCGCGTTGCTGGCGCGGCTCGCGTCGCCGTCGGGCTGGATGCCCGTGGCGGACGCGGCGGGGATGCACCTCGTGCCGTGCGACGGCATGGCCCCGGCGATGCCGCGCGCGATGGCGGGCATGGCGCATCACGGCCATGACCACCGCTCGCCGGTCGCGGACCACCCGTGCGCGTTCGCAGGCCTGGGGCTGGCGATGGCGGAGCCGTTGCCGCCGCCGAGGCTGCTCCCGCCCTCGCCAGACCAGCTCGCGCCGCGCTCTGTCCACGCGGCCGTCGCCATCGGACGCGGGCTGGCCGCGCCGCCCCCGCCCAGCACCGGACCACCGCTCCTCGCCTGAACCGTCCCGCCCGCGCGCTGTCGCGAGCATTCGTTCATTCGAGGAAAACACGACATGTCACGCTCATCTCACGCCCTTGGGGGCGTGTGCCTGCTCGCGCTCGCGAGCCCCGCCGGTGCCCAGACCGCCCCCACCGCTCCCGACCACGACGTGCTCGTGATCGCCGCCCGCCAGCGCGCCGCGACCGCTCCCGCCAGCAGCGCCTCCGTCGATGCCGCGCAGGTCGAGACGACGGTCAACGCGCTCAACGTCGAGGACACGCTCAAATACCTGCCCAGCCTCATCGTGCGAAAGCGGCACGTCGGCGACACCCAAGCCCCGCTCGCGACACGCACCTCCGGCCTCGGGTCGAGTGCACGCAGCCTGATCTACGCCGACGGCGCGCTGCTGTCGGCGCTGATCGGCAACAACAACACGATCGCCTCCCCCCGCTGGAGCCTCGTCAGCCCGCAGGAGATCGCGCGGGTCGACGTGCTCTACGGCCCGTTCTCGGCGGCGTATCCGGGCAACTCGATCGGCGCGGTGGTCAACATTACAACCCGCCTGCCCGACCGGCTGCAGGCGACCGCCACCGCCGCCACCAGCATCCAGCAGTTCCGCCAGTACGGAACCGACCAGACCCTGCCCGCTTATGAGACCGGAGTGACGATCGGCGACCGCGTCGGCCCGTTGTCATTGTTCGCCAGCGCCAACCGGGTCGACAGCCGCGCGCAGCCGCTGACCTATGTCACCGCGCTCGGCACCGGGACGCCGACAGGCACGACGGGGGGCTACGCCGACTTGAATCGCCTCGCTATGCCGATCCGCGTGCTCGGCGCGAACGCAATCGAGCATCAGCGGCAGGATCAGTTCAAGCTCCACGCCGCGCTCGACCTCACGCCCGCCGTCCGCCTGAGCTATGTCGGCGGACTGTTCCTGAACACCACCGACGCGAGCGCGGAGACGTACCTGTCCAGCGCCGCCACCGGCGCGCCCGTCTACACGACCGCTTTCTCCGGCGGGGTGTACCATTACGAGGAGCGCCACTGGTCGCACGCGCTGTCGGCGACCGGCACCGGCGCGCGGGTCGACTGGGGCGCGATCGGCACGCTGTACGACTTCAACCACGACGTGCAGCGCATTCCCACCACCTCGCTGCCCGGCGCGCTGAGCGGCGGGGCGGGAACGATCACCACGCTTGACGGCACCGGCTGGCGGACGGTCGACGCGCACCTGACCTGGCGGAGCGACGCGCGCGCGACCAATGCGCTGACGGTGGGCGCGCACGCGGACGAGTTCCGGCTGGCGAGCAACCGTTACACCACGACCGACTGGATCAACGGGGGCGAGGGCGCGCTCAACCTCCAGTCGCTCGGACGCACCCGCACGGTCGCGGTATGGGCCGAGGACGTGCTGCGCCCCGCCGCGCCGCTGACGCTGACGCCGGGCGGGCGCTATGAATGGTGGCGCGCCTATGGCGGCGTCAACTTCTCGGCGACGCCTGCCATCTCGGCGGTCCAGCCCGAGCGGGAGGCGGCGCGCTTCTCGCCCAAGGCGTCGCTCGCCTACGGCGCCGGCGGCGGCTGGATCGTGCGCGGGTCGTATGGCGATGCCTGGCGCTTCCCGACCGTGGGCGAGCTCTACCAGATCGTCACCGCGCCCGTCGCCGCCGTGCCCAACCCGAACCTCCGCCCCGAGCACGCCCGCTCGGAGGAGCTTGCGCTCGAGCATGTCGACGCGCGCGGCTCGCTCCGGGCCTCTCTGTTCAACGAGGTGGTGTTCGATGCGCTGATCTCGCAGACCGGGCAGCTTGCCGCGCTGAATGGCACGCAGACGCTCGCCACCTTCGTCCAGAACGTCGACCGCACGCGCGCGAGGGGCGTGGAGCTGGCGGGGAGTCGGACCGACATCGTCCCGCGAGTCGACCTGTCGGGCAGCGTAACCTATGCCGACGCGATCACCCGCGCGGACGCCGCGCTGCCGGGGGCAGTCGGCAAGCTGCTCCCCAGCGTACCGCACTGGAAGGCGACGCTGGTCGCGACCTGGCGACCGGACGACAAGGTGTCGCTGACGGCGGCGGGGCGCTACTCCAGCCGCAATTATGGAACGATCGACAACAGCGACCCCGTCGGCAACACCTATGGAGGCTTCTACAAATATCTCGTCGTCGACCTGCGCGCCGCGATCCGCGCCACCGAGCGGTTCACGCTGGGGCTGGGCGTCGATAACGTGAACAACGACCGGTATTTTCTCTTCCACCCGTTCCCGCAACGGACGCTTCACGCGGACGTGACGGTCAGGATGTGATTGCCGCTTCGCCGACCGTTCCCCCTGGCCCATTCGGGGATGAAATGAACGAGAGGCTTGTTCCCCTTCGCCATTGATGGCGCCGAGGGCTAACGGTATTGAGTAGCCCCAGCAGGAGGGTGGCGCATGACACAGCGGGTAAATGATTTTGATCTGTTTGTCAGGCAACAGCAAGCCAAGTGGAAGCTGCTGGTCGGCATACCTTATCTCAAGGCATATGATGCCGCTTACAAGAAGTTCGAGGAGACGATGCAGCAGCAGAAGGACGTGGAAAAGGACCGCGCCGATATGCTGGTCACGGCCGCCTCGGTGGTAAGCGGATCGTTACTGATGGCAACCATCGGTAAGGTCGCCGCTGGCAAGCTGATCACGCGCAGCCTGTATCGCCTGGCGATCAAGAATCTCGGCACGACATTTAGTCGCCTAGTTCATACTGGTCGACACAATGAAGCATTTGCGTTCGCGCTGGGCAAATTCCTTGATGAGGTCAAAACCGACGTTTCGAAACAGGTCAAGGATGTCGCGGCCAAGTACATGCACGTGGATGCCGCAGAAAGCGTCACGCCGATGGCGCAAACGCTCGACATGGATGCTTTTCTGACCAGCAACTGGCTGGTCGCGGTCAAGGCCGCCCAGACCGTCGAGGCGCATCAGGGGCTTAGTGACGCGGCCAAGATCGCGGCCTTCGGGTCGCTCCGCGCGGCACCGATGCTGCAGGAGCCGGTGGTTCGGCGCAGCAGCCTCCCCGGGACCCTAGCGGAAAAGATCGAGCTGTCATTCTATCTCGGTGCCGTACTCGACTCCGACACGCTGGTCGACTGGCCGGCTTATTACCCGACGGGAGCGGCCGGCATGAGCGGGCCCATGGAGCGCAGCACTCGCTCGCGACCGATTGCCCAGCTGCCCAGCGACCCCACTTACCCGCGACCACCCTTTCCCCGGACCGGCTTCGGCGGCGTCACGCCCGCGCACCAGTCGATCGCGATCACGCGCGCCGGGTCGGAGGTGCAAAAGCGCACCGACGAGCTTTGCCGCCTGATGTTCAAGCGCCAGCTTTATGGCGGCTTGCACGATTGGTTTGGGCTGTTCGGCCCGGCGGACACCAAAAAGCCAGCCGAACTGCTCGCCGCCGAGAAGATGCTGGATGGCTTGTCGGACGCGACCAGGCCCATGAGCGCGGTTGATGCGCGGAACTGACTGGCGGCTTGGCCGACAGTTCCTGCTGGGAGGCGTCGCGCTGGCGCTATCGGGATGCGGCCTGTCCGGGCGTAGCGTGGAGCAACGGATCGCTGACGGCTCCGCGCTCGCCGACATCCGCCAGCAAGTCGACGGTCGTTCGCAATGCTTGCCGCTGATC
>CAXSEO010000282.1:0-4541 GCA_964235525.1 uncultured Sphingomonas sp.
AGCGTAGCCAGCGGCACGCTCGAACCCCAAAACAGGTAATGCCAAACCACCGTCATCGCAGCCTTCGCCGGGACGCTTAGGAAGGGTCGGTTTTGAGGCACTTGCCGCCTTGATAAGCCTCGACATCCGGACCGGATCAGCCGCGCGAGCCGAACGCAGACCCCATTTTCGGCTCCCACTCGTTGGGTGTCGAGCGTGGGTCGAGCCAACGTACCTGCCGCATGGCTCGGAACATGAAGAAGCACAGCGTTCCGACCACCACCGACGCGATCAGCACGAACTCTCCTGCCGACCGGTCGAAGGCAGTCCCGCCACCTGCCACGCCGACCGTCACCAGCAGTCCTGCGATGAGGTCTAATACGACCAGCGCGGAACCGATGTACGCGGTAATCCACCTTAGCCATAACGCCTTCACTGGCCCAAACCGTATTCCTAGAATGATGATTATCCCCGGCAATCCAGCAAGCAGGAATAGCAGCAAAAAGTTACCTGCAATTGGCTCAACATTGCCAGTTAATGCTCCGAAGGCTAAAGCCGCCACCGGCGGTGTAGAGCCCCAAAAAAGATAATGCAACACCCATCCCGTCATCCCTTTTGCGGGAACGCTCAATGGTGGGCGGTTTTGTGGTAGATCTATCGTCGGTGTTTCAGTCATAGCGACTTGATCCTGCGGCTACACACCATTGTCGATACACTTAAATGGACTTGCTCCGCACCGGGAATAGGATGCGAGGGCGTTAATAGATAATCAACATCGCCGGGTCGCGCAGCCCCGCGATGACTCATTGCTTGTAGCTCAACCTGCTAACGCCCCATTTCCGTCCTACTAAGTGGCTTGGCTCGGTCTGGCGGCTCCTGATAGTATTGCCGTGCGCCCCAAGTGCCGCCTAAGGTAGACAGGACATTATTACGCCTTAAAAGCAATCTGTGGTTTGCGCGACGCGCCATAGCTTGCATCACCTGCAGGTCGCGGGCACGCTTATCAGCCGCCGCTCGAGCCATGCTTATTTCATGCCAGCCCGCTTCGCCACCCGCGATCGTTTCACAAAATTCCCGCTTCGCCCCTAGTGCCCGAGTCTGCCTCGAGGCAAGTACGGATCCCGCTCGTCCGCTGAACCGACCTGCCGTCACCGCGTCGCGAAATGTTCCGACCCCACCGATCGCGAGGTCAGGAAGCGTAACCAATGGAGCAATCGCCTCAATCCATTGATACCTCGAATTGTGTTCAAGTGCGATCCGACCACCTTCGTTGCCGGTCGTAGTAAACCAAAGGTGCTGGGCATCCTGCCAAAGCAGAACCGCACAGGCGAAACCTGCGGCTACGGTAGCTACTCCGGCAGCGATTACCGCGACAGCACCGCCTGCAGTAGCGATAGCAAACCCGGCGGCGACTCCGGCTATCACGCCCGCCACGTCGCCCACCACCACTAACCCGTCCTTTACCGCCGGATGCCGGGATAGATAGGCGTCGACCGGCGCGATCACATGCTTGCCAAGCCATTGTTGTTGCCCGGGCGACACGCCCTCCATCTGCAGCCATACCGGGACGGCCGCGTGTGCGTAGGCTTGCGCCTTCGCCAGCACGTTCTGCACCGACTCCAGCGCCGTCGGGCGAATCGGCGGCGGCGGGGCAATCTCGCAGCGCACCAGCATCGCCAGCCCGTTGCCCGCGCCGTCATACGCCGGGCGGCGCAGCCAGGTCGACTGCCCGCCACATACCCACAGCACCCCCACGGGACGCGCGTACACCGCGTTGGCATAGGCGGTCAGCCGCCCGCTCGCTTCCCCTGCGTCACGATACGGTCCCCAGCGCATCGGCGTTCCTCCTCCTGTTGCGCAGCTTAGCCCAGGATAGCACTCCCGTTCGGTCCAGCGCGGCGCGCACGGCCACGCAACCTCCGCCGCGACCCCGCGTTAACGGCGGCACACTCATTCAAGGACGTATCGCCATGGGCCTGTTCAGCAAGGACATTCAGACCTTCGAGGATCTGTTCAACCACCAGCTCGAGGACATCTATTACGCCGAGAACCAGATCACCAAGGCGCTGCCGACGATGATCGAAAAGGCGACCTCGGCCGAGCTCAAGCAGGGGTTCCGCACCCATCTGCAGGAAACCGAGGGGCAGATTCGGCGGCTGGAGCAGGTGTTCTCGCTGCTGGGCAAGTCGCCCAAGGGCGCGACCTGCCCCGCGATCGACGGGATCATCAAGGAGGCGAACGAGGTCGCGGGCGAGATCGCCGACAAGCGGGTGCTCGACGCGGCGCTGATCGCCTCGGCGCAAGCGGTGGAGCATTACGAGATCACCCGCTACGGCACGCTGATCGGCTGGGCGCGCGAGCTCGGTCATGACGACGCGATCCGGCTGTTCGAAGCCACGCTGGCCGAGGAAAAGGCGACCGACGAGAAGCTGACTGCGCTGGCCGAGAGCAAGGTCAACCACGCCGCCGAGCAGGCGCACGAGCCGGCTTGACTGCGGCGGGCGGAGGCTTACCCCTCCGCCCCGACCAGCTGGCGGACGTGGAGCGCGTCGATGCCCGCCAGCGACACGGGGCCGAACCGGCCCTCTACATCGATCACGATGCCGCTGGGGGCGGCGCGGACCGCCTCCCAAACGACATCCCGCGCGGCGATATGTCGGCCCCGTACGCTGAGCACCGCCACCCGGCCCGCGCGCCCGACTACCAGCGCTGCCGAGCCGTCTTCGGCCACCACCGCCGCGACCGGGTCGAAGCCGCTCAGCGCCGCCCCCACGTCGCGCATCGCATCCTCCGGCGTGTCGATTCGCCCGGGGCGACGCCCGCGCCGCAACCTCCACAGCAGCGCCGCGATCAGCAGGAGCGTGGCGAGCGCGACGCCGGTCGCCGCCGCGCTCACGCCTGCCCTGTCGCCAGCGTGTCGAGTAGCGGACGCAGCCCGCGCAGGTCATAGCCCGCATTCGCCGCCGCCGCGACCAGCGCCTCGGGGTCGCCGCCCGCTTTCGCCTCGGCGAGCGCCCACAGGTTGCACGAACGCGTCCCCGACCGGCAGAAGGCGAGCACCGGCCCGCCCGCCTCAGCGAGCACTGCCGCCATCGCGTCGATCTGCGGGTGCGTGAAGCCCTGCGCCACCGGCACTTCCGCATAGCGCAGCCCCGCCGCCTCGGCCGCTCGCCGGACGTCGTCGCCCGGAGGCTGGCCAGGCTCCTCGCCGTCGGGCCGATTGTTGACCACCGCAACGAACCCGGCGGCGGCGATGGCGGGGAGGTCAGCCGGGTCAATCTGCGGGGCGACAGCAACGGACGGCGTGAGGCGGCGAAGGGCGAGCGTCATCGCCAAATCGTACCCGCGAACCTCGCCGCCGTCACCCCGCGTCGCGGATCGCCTGGAGAAAGGGGTCGCCATAAGCATCCAGCTTGCGCTCACCCACCCCCGCCAGCCTCGCCAGCTCCCACCGGGACGCGGGTCGCTGGCTCGCCATGTCGCGCAGCACCGAATCGTGGAACACGACATAGGGCGGCACCCCCGCCGCCTGCGCCAGCTCGCGGCGCTTGGCGCGCAGCGTCTCGAACAGCGGGTCGTCCGCCGCCTCGACCACCTCGCGCCCGCGCCGCCGGGGGGCGCGCGTCTCCGGCTCTACCAGCACCGTCACCTCCGCCTCGCCGCGCAGGATCGCGCGCGCGTCGCCGCCGAGCGCTAAGCCGCCATGCTCGTTCGCGACCAGCGCGCCGCGCGTCTGCAACGCCCGCCCCACGCCCGCGAGCAGCCCCACATCCGCCTCGTCGGCGATGCCGAACACCGACAGCTTCTCGTGCCCCAGCCGCAGCACCTTCTCGTCCGCCGCGCCGGTCAGCACCTTGTGGATGTGCCCGAGGCCGAACCGCTGCCCGGTGCGGTACACCGCCGACAGCAGCTTGCGCGCGGTCTCGGTCGCGTCGCGGATGCCGGGCGCGGACAGGCAGTTGTCGCAATTGCCGCACCGCTCGGGCGGCGTCTCGCCGAAATGCCGGAGCAGCACCGCGCGGCGACAACGGTGCGTCTCGACCAGTCCCGCCAGCGCGTCGAGCCGGGTGCCCTCGGCGGCGCGGCGGTTCGCCGGCACTTCTTCGACGCGCGAGCGGGCAAGCGAGAAGTCGCCGGGCGTCCAGAACAGGTGCGCCACCGCCGGATCGCCGTCGCGTCCGGCGCGGCCGCTCTCCTGGTAATAGCCCTCGATCGACTTGGGCAGCCCCGCATGCGCGACGAAGCGGACGTCGGGCTTGTCGATCCCCATCCCGAACGCGATCGTCGCGCACATCACCATGTCTTCGCTGGCGACGAACTCGGCCTGCGCGCGCCGCCGCTCACCGGGCTCCATCCCCGCATGGTAGAAGCGGGTGCGCCGCCCGGTGCTCGCCAGCGAGGCGGCCAGCCGCTCGGTCCGGTCGCGCGAGGTGGCATAGACGATCCCGGCGCCGGGCGTGCGGCGGACCAGCGAGGCGATATGCGTCGCCGCGCCGCTCCCTTGCGTGACATGATAGCGGATGTTGGGCCGGTCGAACCCAGAGATGATCAGCCCGTCGGCG
>CAXSEO010000283.1:0-4534 GCA_964235525.1 uncultured Sphingomonas sp.
TTACCTTTCGCCATCCAGGCAATCCCTACAATCGCAAGGCCGATCGAGACACCCATCGCAGCCCCGAGCGCATTGTCGGGAGCATGGAGGTTCAACATTACGGGCATCAGTATGGCTGGCATGATTGCCGGGAGGACGACGATGGGCAGGAAGCGGACTCTTGGGTTCTTTCGCACTTCGGTGACCTCTCTTTGACGAATCTAGTTTCTCACGGCTTCCGATGCTGAGCAAGGACCGTCTTCGGAGCAGACCCAGATGCAATCTAGCGACCGCCATTGGGCGCGAGCCGACGACATTATCGGGCGTGGCGAGTGTCAAAGCGGCGAACAAGCCATGAAGCGACCACCCAACTTAAGCCACCAACTACGCCCGCTCCTACAGGCGAGTGCGACCACAGGTTGAGGGAAGACAAGACGATCAGTGTTACGAAGATCAAGATGCCCGCGGAGGGAGCTATCCATTGGTGGGACATGGATTCCTCTTCTGAAACTGAGTTGTTATGGCGGCTTCTGGTGCAACCGTCGAGGTGCCAATTCGCCCGCTGGCGAACGATAGCGGCCCGATTCGCATTTCTCCAAAACGGTCGATTGCCGGAGAAGGGCTGCAGGTCGCGGGTGGAGCGACCGAGCAGCCCTTTTCGCATTCCGAAGCCGTCCCTTGTTTCCCCTTCCGAGGTCCCGGCTCCGCGCGTCGGAGTCAGGCAATCCGCCTAGGAGGGCGGTCCGGGACGCGTAATCTGCCCTACATCGCTGACGTAGAGGTGAGTTTGGTAATAGTATTTGCCCGTCGGCTGACCGTTGGCTGTAAAGTCGATGCGCTGGCGATAGGCGCTGCCTCGCACCGCGATCGGCCTGCCGACCAGCGCAGCGGCGACCGCGACGTTGCCAAGCATTTGCTGTAGCTGGTCAGCCGCGCGTCCGGTCACGCGCACGTTGAGGCTGCGCTGGTCCCGGTAATCCTCCTCACTGTCGAGGAACAAGTCGTTATGGTCGAACCCGGCCCGGCGCACCACCAGTTCAAAGCAGCCCGTCAGCGCCGCCCGCGGCGCGAGGTCAGCGGCAATCCGAATGGCTTCCTCAGGCGCGATGGTGCGTTCGCCGCAGGACCGCACCGGCAAGTTGCGGTATGCGGCAACGCCGTTGTCGGTCGGCTCGACCATCAGCACAGAAGGAGCTTGAGGTACCGTGAGCGCCTGAAGCGCGAGCGCGATAGGAAGGAACAGATCGAGCATAGCCACTCCTACCATCCCGCGCGCGGGACTCCCGCACCGAGATTAACATCACGCGCTTGAACGGTCTATCGAGGTGCGTTCCTATCCATGAGCGAGTTTCGGCGCGGCCAGAATCATGTGTTTCCGCCCCCTCTCGGCCTGCTAAGGATTTCCGCGGCCTAGCGGCGGTCAGAACTAGGGGGCGAAACGATCGGCACCAATTACGGCTATGTGCGTGTGTCGACCGGCCGCCAGGACATGGGCCGCGACGCCCAGCGCCGCGCGCTCGAGACGGCCGGATGCGCCGAGATCATCGAGGAGCAGGCCAGCGGCCGGAAGGCCCGGCCGTCGCTTGCCGAGCTGGTCGACCGGCTCGCGCCCGGCGACGTGGTGACGGTGTTCCGGTTCGACCGCATCAGTCGGTCCGTTGCCGACTTTTACGCGATCGGCGCGCGCATCGGCGCGCGGGGGGCGTCGCTCCGCAGCGTCGCCGAGCAGTTCGACACCTCGACCCCGATGGGCCGGGCCATGATGGGGTTCGCCGCGATATGGGCGGAGCTGGAAACCGAGACCACGCGCGAGCGGGTGAACAACGGGCTTGCCGCCGCGCGCGCCCGCGGCAAGCTGCTAGGCCGCAGGCGCGCGATCGACGCGGTGACGGCCGCCAAGATCAGAGGGCGGCTGGACGCTGGCGAGCCGGGCAAGGAGCTGGCGCGCGAGTATCGCGTGTCGCCCAGGACCATCCGGCGTATCCGCGAACGGGAGGCATGTTGAGCAATAAAATGTCGTTACTCTCCCGCCTCTTTGGGCGGACAGGTTCGCCCGAGCCGTCAGCTTGTGCGCCGCCCCGCGCCGACAGGATCGACGTGCATCGAGGGTTCGACGTGGCGGCGAACGCCGACATCGTGACTGGCTACAGGTTCTTTGCCACAATGCAGCTTCGAACGCCCCTCCGCGTGTTGCGTCGACACGGCGAGATTCACCACGGCACCGATAACGAGCCGCCGGAGATCGCCCGTGAGATGTGGGAGGGAATATGGCTTCCAGAGGTCGCCACGTTCCGCGAGCTTGGATTGGATGTGGACGAGATCGTGTCGACCATGGCATCCGACATCGGCCAAATCCCGCAGGACGGCGGCGAGTATCTCAGGTTTCTTATCGCGCTCAGGACAGCGGCGGAAGGCGTTGGGTCAGCCGATGAGCGCCGCGCTGGCGTGGCGTTGATCACCAAAGACCCGCAATGGTGCGACCCGGTGGGAAAGCTAGGCGGCGAACAGGCCGTTCTAGATCGTCTGTTCCCACCTTTCATGGAAACCGTGCCCCGTATGCCGACCAAGACGGCCGCGGCCTTGGCGGCCGCTGGATACGGGACCCCGGCCGCGGTTGACGGCGCAACCGATCAGGAGCTTCGCGCTGTGCAAGGCGTAGGACCTGCACTTGTGACGGCATTGCGAACAGCAGCCGGGGCCGCGACCGATCGCGGCGCGCGATACGTCGACCGAGTTACCCGGTAATGTTGAAGGAGCGTAGCGATCGTGACCGACACGCTTTCGCCAGCGGCGCGATCGGAGCGCATGAGCCGGGTCCGGGCCAGGGACACCAAGCCCGAGATGGCCGTGCGTCGGCTCGTTCACGGCATGGGCTATCGCTACCGGCTGCACGATAAGCGGCTTCCCGGCGCGCCCGATCTCGTGTTCCGCAGGCGGCGCGCGGTGATATTCGTTCACGGGTGTTTCTGGCACCGGCACCCGGACCCAGCTTGCAAGCTGGCGCGGATGCCGAAATCGCGCCAGGAGTTTTGGGGGCCGAAGCTGGACGGCAACCGCGAGCGCGACGAGCGGACCCGCGCCGCGCTCGACCAGCGGGGTTGGCGGCAGATGGTTGTGTGGGAATGCGAATGCGGGCAAGTGGAACAACTCGGGAACAGGATACGAGCCTTTCTTGATGCCGAGGGGGACGACCATGCGCGCGATTGAGCTATTCGCCGGAGCCGGGGGCCTTGGCATGGGCATCAGCAAGGCCGGGTTCCGGCCCGCGCAGATCGTGGAATGGGATCGGTGGTGTTGCGACACGATCCGGGAGAACCGGCGCGCCAAGGCGGGCGGGATTGGGCATTGGCCCGAGCCGATCGAGAGCGACATTCGCGAGATCGACTTCCGCCGGCACGAGGGACGGATCGACCTCGTTAGCGGGGGGCCGCCTTGCCAGCCGTTCTCGCTAGGCGGCAAGCATCGCGCCCACGCCGACAGCCGCGATATGTGGCCCGAGGCGGTGCGCGTGGTCCGGGAAACCCGGCCCAGGGCGTTCGTGTTCGAGAACGTGAAGGGGCTAACCCGCGCGAGCTTCGCGACCTACCTCGCGCATGTCGTTCACCAGCTCACCCATCCCGAGCTGACCCCGCTTCCCGGCGAGGAGTGGCCCGAGCACCTGGCCCGGCTTGAGCGGCACCATACCGCGCGCGGGAGCCGGGGCGGGTTGCGCTACAACGTCGTTCACCGCGTGTTGAACGCCGCCAACCATGGCGTTCCCCAGCGCCGCGAGCGCGTCGTGTTCGTCGGGTTCCGCGCCGACCTTGGCATCGAATGGTCGTTCCCCGAGGAGACCCATTCGCTCGACGCGCTGCTATGGAGCCAGATCCGTTCGCTCGACTATTGGGATCGGCACGAGATCGCCAAGCGCGACCGGATGATGGACGCGCGGCTCCACGCCCGCGGAATGGCGCTGTTGGAACGCCCGCGCGCGGCCCCGTGGCGGACGGTGCGCGACGCGATCGGGGACCTTCCCGACCCCGAGCTGAGGCCGATCGAGGCGGCGGGGCACCTTAATCATCGCTTCCAGGGCGGCGCGCGTAGCTACATCGGGCATACCGGCAGCCCGCTGGATGAGCCCGCCAAGACGTTGAAGGCGGGCGTTCACGGCGTCCCCGGCGGCGAGAACATGCTATGCCGCCCAGATAGGAGCGTCCGCTATTTCTCCGTGCGGGAGAGCGCGCGCTTGCAGACCTTCCCCGACGACTATTGCCTTCACGGTTCATGGAGCGAGTCCATGCGCCAGCTCGGCAACGCGGTCCCCGTGCGGCTGGCGGAGGTTGTGGGGAAGAACGTGGCGCGGCATCTCGCGAGCGCATGAGCCGCAAGCCGACCCCTACCCCATCGTCGTCGCCGATCGTGGAGCTCCGGGCGAACCTCGACCAGCTCTTCGCCCAAACCACGTCCACCAGCTTGACCGCGCCAGCCAGGCGCAAGCTGGAACGGGAAATCCGCGGCGTGATCGAGGAGCTGGGTTCGTTCCTGAACACGCTCGACCCGATCCGGCAGCCCACGG
>CAXSEO010000284.1:0-4517 GCA_964235525.1 uncultured Sphingomonas sp.
CTCCGCGCGCCCAGGATCGTCATCGCGACCGGGGCGCGCCCCGCGATCCCGCCGATCGAGGGACTTGGCCAGACGCCCTACCTGACCAACGAAACGCTGTTCGCGCTCGATCGCCTGCCCGAGCATCTCGTGATCCTCGGCGGCGGCGCGATCGGGTGCGAGATGGCGCAGGCGTTCCGCCGGCTCGGCGCGCGCGTCACGGTGATCGAGGGCCAAGCCGCACTTGCTTACGAGGACCCGGAGGCGGCGGCACTGGTGCTCGACGGCCTGCGCGCGGACGGCGTCGATCTTCGGATCGGTACATCCGCGACGCTGGTCGAGCGGGTCGACGCGGGGGTGCGCGTCACGCTTGCGGGCGGCGAGGCGGTCACGGGGTCGCATCTGCTCGTAGCGACCGGTCGGCGCGCGGACCTCGACACGCTCGACCTCGACGCCGCCGGGGTACGCCACGGCAAGGATGGCATCGAGGTCGACGCGCGCCGCCGGACCAGCCGCCGGCATATCTTCGCGATCGGCGATTGCCGCGCGGGACCGCGCCTGACCCATGTCGCGGGATATGAAGGCTCGCTCGTCGCACTCCAGATCGCGACCGGCTGGCCCGCCAGGGTCGACTGGCGCGCGCTGCCGCGCGTCACCTATACCGACCCCGAACTCGCGCAGATCGGGCTGACCGAGGCGGAGGCGCGCGCGCAATACGCAAACGTCGAGGTGACGCGGGAGGATTTCGCCGACAACGACCGCGCAGTGACCGAGGGCGACACGCGAGGCTTCCTCAAGCTGATCCGGCGCGGCGGTACCGTGCTGGGCGTGACGATCGTCGGCGCGCACGCCGGCGACCTGCTGCTGCCCTGGGCGCAGGCGATCACGGGCAAGGCGTCGAGCTTCGCGCTGGGCTCGGCGATCGTCGCCTATCCGACGCGGTCGGAGATCAGCAAGGCCGTCGCCTTTGCCGCGTGGCAACCGAAGGTATTCGGTGCGGTGCCCCGCCGCTGGGCGACGATGCTCGCAAGAATGCGCCGATGACCGCCCGAGCCGTATTGCGCAACGCGCCACCGGGCGCGTCGCCGTTCGCGGTCGAGGGCGCGGCGCTGCCCCCGACCAAGTTCTCGGACCCGAACTGGACCGCGAAGGGAGAACCTCGCGCGCGCGTGCCACTGGTCGCGTTCGAGACCTTGTGGTTCAACACCGGGACGCTGTGCAACCTCGCCTGCGCGAACTGTTACATCGAAAGCTCGCCGACCAACGACGCGTTGGTCTACCTCGCCGCCTGCGACGTGACGCGCTTCCTTGACGAGATTGCCGCGACCGGGCTGCCGACCCGCGAGATCGGCTTCACCGGGGGCGAGCCGTTCATGAACCGCGAGATCATTGCGATGCTCGCCGACGCGCTCGACCGCGGCCACGCGGTGTTGGTGCTGTCCAACGCGATGAAGCCGATGCGGCGGTACGAGGGTGAGCTGCTCGCGCTGCTCGCCGCGCATGGCGACCGGCTGACGCTGCGGATCAGCCTCGACCACCACACGCGGGCGGTGCACGAGGCGGAACGTGGGCCGACCAGCTGGATGGCGGCGATCGACGGGCTGCGCTGGCTGTCGGATTGGGGGTTCCGCGTGGCGGTCGCGGGACGCCATCTAGTGCACGAGGACGAAGCGCGCGCACGGGCGGGCTATGCCGCGCTGTTCGCCGAGGAAAGAATCACGGTTGACGCCACCGATCCGGCGAGTCTCGTGCTCTTTCCCGAGATGGATGCGCGCGCCGACATCGCCGAGATCACCACCGCCTGCTGGCAACTCCTCGGCCAGTCGCCCGCCGACGTGATGTGCGCGACGAGCCGAATGGTCGTCCACCGCAAGGGCGAACCCTCCCCGCGGGTCGCGACGTGTACTTTGATCCCCTACGACCCCGACTTCGACATGGGAGCGACGCTTGCCGACGCCGCGCGCCCGGTCTCGCTCAACCACCCGCATTGCGCGCGCTTCTGCGTGCTCGGCGGGGCGAGCTGTTCGGCGTGAGGCTAAAGTACGCGTCCCGCAACGGCGTCGAGCCGCGCGAGCAGCGCAGGATCGCGCGCGTCGGGGGCGGTGATCAGCGCCGCGTCCAGGACGGTGTCGAGCGGCGAGGCGGTACGCGTGGCGGGCAGCGCGCGCACGAACGCCTCGACCAACGCGCGCGCGACCGCACCGTTGGCGCTCATCTGCTCGATTACCTGGCTTACCTCGACGAAGGCGGCCTCCTCGCGCCAGCAATCATAGTCGGTGACCATGCCAACAAGCGCGTAGGGCAGCTCCGCCTCGCGTGCGAGCTTTGCCTCGGGCATGGCGGTCATCCCGATCACGTCGGCACCCCATTGGCGGTACATCAGGCTTTCCGCGCGGGTCGAGAACTGGGGTCCCTCCATCGCCAGATAGGTCGCGCCTTCCGCGACGTGCCCGCCCGCTGCGACGATCGCCGCGCCGGCGAAGGCGGAGAGCCGGGCGCAGACGGGCTCTGCCATCGAGACGTGCGCGACCATACCGGTCGCAAAGAAGCTGGCGGGGCGGGCGACGGTGCGGTCGATGAACTGGTCGACCACGACGAAACGTCCGGGCTCGAGCTCCTCGCGCAGCGACCCGATCGACGAGATCGCGAGGATGTCTGTGCAGCCGCTGCGCTTCAACGCGTCGATGTTGGCGCGCGCGTTCACCTCGCCCGGCGGAATGCGATGGCCGCGGCCGTGACGCGGGAGGAAGCGCAGGTTCACATCGCCGATCCGCCCGAACAGGATCTCGTCGGACGGCGCTCCCCACGGCGTCTCGATCGCCCGCCACTGCGCGTCCTCGATCGCATCGATCGCATAAAGCCCCGACCCGCCGATGATCCCGATCGTCCAAACACTCATGCGCCGCATCTCCCGAGCCGTAAGCCGTTCATAGAAAGTCTCGCATCCATGCGCATCCCCGCGCTCGCCGCGTTTACGGCGCTGCTCCTTCCCGCGACCGCCTTCGCCGCGGAGCCTGTCACCGGGCGCTGGGTGACGGACGACGGCAAGGCGGTTGTCACCATCACCGAATGTGGCGGCACGGTGTGCGGCCGCATCACCCGCATCCTGGCACCGACGCCCGATGGCCCTCCGGTCGATGCGAACAATCCCGATCAACGGCTGCGCAAGCGCCCAATCATGGGACTTGAGGTGTTGAGCGGCTTCAAACCCGACGGCGACGAGTGGAAGGGCCGGGTCTACAGCCCCGAGGAGGGCAAGACCTATCGTTCGGTGATGCAGCGCGCCGGGGCGAACACAATCAAGGTAAAAGGCTGCATCGCGTTCTTCTGCAAGACGCAGAACTGGACCCGCGCGAGATGACCTGTCGTCGCCGCCCGTCGCTTCCCCGAGCTCCGTTCCGAGAGGATCACCCGTGAATATCGAGAACAGCCGGAGATATTACGGCGAAGTGCTCGGGGCGTCGTCTGACCTCAGGACCGACGCCTGCTGCACGACCGAAGCACCCCCGCCCGCGATCCGGGCCGCGCTGGGGAACGTCCATGACGAGGTGCGCGCGCGTTATTACGGGTGCGGGCTGGTGGTGCCGCAAGCGATCGAGGGCGCGCACGTCCTGGACCTCGGCTCGGGGTCGGGGCAGGACGCCTATCTGCTCGCGCAGTTCGTCGGCGAGCAGGGCAGCGTCACCGGGGTCGACGCCACCCGCGAACAGCTCGCGGTCGCCGAACGCCATCTCGACTGGCATCGGGACCGGTTCGGCTACGCCAAGGGCAACGTCCGCTTCGTCGAAGGCGACATCGAAAAGCTCGATACGCTAGGGCTGCCCGAGGCGCATTTCGACGTGATCGTCTCGAATTGCGTGATCAACCTCGTCGCGGACAAGGCCGCAGTGTTTGCCGCCGCGTATCGTCTGCTCAAACCCGGTGGCGAGCTGTATTTTTCCGATGTCTACGCCGACCGCCGCGTGCCGACGGCTTTGCTTGATGTCCCCGTCCTGCACGGCGAGTGCCTGTCGGGGGCGCTCTACTGGGGCGATTTCGACCGGCTCGCGAAGGCGGCGGGGTTCGCCGATCCGCGGCTCGTCACCGATCGTCCGCTCGGCATCGGCGACCCGGCGATCGCCGCGATGCTCGACGGCATCGCGTTTCATTCGGCGACCTACCGCCTGTTCAAGCTCGACGGACTCGAGCCGCAATGCGAGGATTACGGGCAGGCGGTGCGCTACCGCGGCACCGTTGCTGGCGCGGAGCGGGTGTTCGCGCTCGACGGCCATCACGCGATCGAAAAGGGTCGCCTGTTCCCGGTCTGCGGCAACACCTGGAAGATGCTCGCCGAGACCCGCTTTTCCGACCACTTCGATTTTTTCGGCGATTTCTCGGCGCATTACGGCGTCTTCGCCGGCTGCGGGACGGATAGCCCGTTCGCGGGCGCGCCGAGCGGCGATGCGCTGGCGGGGTGTTGCTGACGCTGATCTATCCTGAGCGCTGAGAAGAGGCGTTTTGAGAGATTGTGATGAGGCGTTGTTAAGCGATTGCCGAAT
>CAXSEO010000285.1:0-4515 GCA_964235525.1 uncultured Sphingomonas sp.
TTGCACCAGTGCTACGTCAGCCAGCGGCCCTCACCCGGCAAGGCGGCCCTCACCGCAGGGATACGCCGTACCCGCACGGCCCCGCCTCGTAGCAGAAGCTGAGCGTCACGCCGGCACCGCCAGCCGCTTAACCAGCCGCGTGATCGCATCATCCTAGTTCGCGACCGGGCCAAGGCAGCGCACCTCGCCTCCGCGTTCGCCCTCGGTGCCCAGCGGCAACTATGATGAGCGCTTCAGCGTCGATTAGGATGAGCGGTTGGGGGTCCGCTTTCGGGAGGGCGTAGCCCGACCGGGAGCGGACCCCCAACCGCTTCGGCTTCACCTGCGGGTCGTGGCCGGCATGCTCATCTTCCCCGTGCGGGGGGCGGGCGATGCCGGGCAGACATATTAACGACCAGCAAGTGAGGCTCTATATGAAGCTACGCAGCACCCGATCGCAGCTGAGCGCGGCGGTGATGACCGGCATCTCGGTGGCGACAGGTGCTGGAGCATGTCGGTCGGCACCGGCCGGCCTTGGCGCTCAAGGTGGCGCATGGCGGCTTGGAGGTAGGTCGTGTTATCGCCCGATCACGCACGGACTGCCCCCGAATGGTGATGCGCTTCTACAAGGTGCGGACCCGTACAATCATGTCCAATACGAGTTCCGAGAGCCACTGGGTGTGGAGGCGGAACTCGTCCGACCGGCGCAAGGCTCTGAACGCTGTTACGTCCCATGTGCAATGTCGAGTGAATTTTGCGGTCTTCCGGGGCTCGATGATCGTTCGCGAGTCGACGCATGGACTGCCGGACCGACTTCGCCGCCACCTGTCGAGCAACGGGCTGGCTCCGGCTCGGGCACACGGTCGGGCACCCTGTGGAGGAAACGCGGCAAAGGTGGCCGCGCCAGCAGAGAAGCCGGTCAGGTGCCCTCGCATCAGCGTGGCCGCGCAAGGCAGCCGCGCGGGAGCATCTCATTGGAGGCGCGGAGGGCGCGACCGTGGCACCGGGCAATGCTGAGAGCGCCTGATCGCCAGAGCGTTTGGTGGATCGGTGCGGAGATCCGCTTTCGAGAAGCAACCGGCATAAACACCAGACCGCCGAGCCTGCCGACACCAATCAGACCTTTGGCGTTAACTTCCATGACGATCTGCACGCGGCACGCTCTCGTCATGAAAGCTCTCCGCCACATTGAAAGCGGGCGGCCGCTCATTAGACGTCCAATGGCAGTCGCTCAATGATCAGCGCCGGGGCCATGCCGCCCGCCGCGCACATGGTCACCAGCCCGTAGCGCCCGCCCGTTCGCTCAAGTTCATCCAGCACGGTGCCGACCAGCATCGCCCCGGTGGCCCCAATCGGGTGGCCCAGCGCGATTGCGCCACCGTTGACGTTCACCTTGGCGCGATCCAGCCCGAGGTCGCGGATGAACTTCTCCGGCACCACCGCAAAGGCTTCGTTCACTTCCCACAAGTCGATGTCGTGGATCGAAAGACCCGCCTTGGCGAGCACCTTGCGCGCTGCGGGGACCGGGGCGTTGAGCATCAGCGTGGGATCGTCGCCGACATTGGCGGTCGCGACGATGCGCGCCCGCGGCACCAGGCCGTGCGCTTCGGCATAGGCCCGGCTCGCCAGCAGCACCGCCGCCGCGCCATCGACCACGCCCGACGAATTGCCCGCATGATGGACGTGGCCGATAGTCAGATCGGGGTAACGACGGGTTATCTGGCCACGAAAAGTTTGGCCGTCGCCAAACGGTTGGTCGGCGATCCGATCGAATGCGGGTGCCAACGCCGCAAGCGCTTCGGGCGTGGTGTCGGGACGGGGATATTCGTCGCGATCGAGCACCACGGCGCCGTCGTCGTCGGTGACGGGAATCAAGCTACGGGCGAACCTGCCTTCCTGAGTCGCGCGGGCCGCGCGGCGCTGGCTTTCCAGCGCGTAGGCGTCGAGCGCGGCGCGGTCGATGCCGTCCAGCGTCGCGATCGCATCACCGCACACGCCCTGGTGCGATTGCGGGTGCAGGGCATCCAGGCGTTCGTGGCCGGCGCCCATCAGCGCGGGCGCGAACCCGGCCGCCATCTCTTCGCGCGTGCGCGCCGCCGTGTAGCTCATCATCTCCGTCCCGCCAGCGACCAGCAGGTCCTCCATGCCGCTCATCACCTGGGCGGCGGCGAGGTTGACCGCCGTGATCCCGCCACCGCAGAACCGGTCCAGCGTCGTGCCAGACGCACGGACGTCATAGCCCGCGGCCAGCGCCGCCATGCGCCCCAGATCGCCGCCCTGCTTGCCCTTCTGGGTCGAGGTGGACCAGATCACGTCATCCACGTCCGCCGTGTCGATGCCGTTTCGCTCGGCAATCGCTCTGAGCACTGTCGCGGCGAGGTGCTGGGGGTGCAAATGCGCCAGCGCGCCCTTGCCCGCCCGGCCGATAGCGCGCGGCGTTCTGACCGCGTCGATGATGTAGGCGTCCATTAGTCCTGCTCCGCTATTGTCCGGAAAAGCGCGGGGGGCGCTTTTCCTGAAAGGCGACCACCGCCTCCCGATGATCGCCGGTGGCGTGACACAGTGCCTGCATCGCCGCCGAGGCTTCCAGCACCGTTCCCAGGCTCGCCGTCCGTGCTTCGCGCAGCAGCCGCTTGGTCAGCCGCACGGCGTGGGGCGGGTTGGCCGCGATCCGCGCGGCGAGCGCCCGGGCTGCTTCCGCCAGCGCCGCGTCCGGCACGACGCGCGAAACGAGCCCGATCGCCAACGCCTCAGCCGCGTCGATCACGTCCCCGGTCAACGCCAATTCACTCGCCTTGGCGAAGCCGACCACCCGGGGCAGCAGCCAGGCGCCCCCGTCGCCGGGGACCAGCCCCAGTTTGACGAAGCTCTCGGCGAAGCGAGCGCTCTCCCCGGCCAGCCTGATGTCGCACATGCAGGCCAGGTCGCAGCCCGCGCCGATGGCGGGGCCATTGACAGCGGCGATGACGGGCACTTCCAGCGCTTCGAACAGCAGCGGCAGGCGCTGGATGCCGAGCCGGTAATTGCGCCGGGTCAGCGTCGCCGTCGCGTCGGCCAGCCCGCCCCCGACCGCCATCGCGGCGATATTGCCGCCCGTGGAGAACGCCTTGCCCGCGCCGGTCAGCACGACGCAGCGCACGTCGGGGTCACGATCCGCCGCCTCGATTGCCTCGACCAGCGCATCGATCACCGGCAGCTCCGAAATCGGATTGCGCAGCGCCGGCTGGTTGAGGGTCACCGTCGCGATCCCATCCGCACGCTCGACCAGCACCAGCGGCGCGCTCATCGCGGCGGCATCCGGATGGCGCCGTCTAGCCGAATGGTCTCGCCGTTGAGCATGGGGTTCTCGATGATTTGCTGCGCCAGCATGGCGAACTCGTCAGGGGCACCCAGGCGGGCGGGATGCGGCACCGCCCGCGCCAGCGATCCGCGCACTTCCTCCGTCAGGCGGGCGAGGATAGGCGTGTCGAACGTACCCGGCGCGATCGTGCAGACGCGGATGCGGTGCTGCGCTAGGTCGCGCGCGGCGACCAGGGTCATGCCGACGATCCCCGCCTTGGCGGAGGCATAGGGTATCTGGCCCACCTGCCCCTCGAACGCCGCCACCGACGCGGTCAGGACGATCACGCCGCGCTCCTCCCCGACCGGCTCGGCGCGCGCCATCCGCGCCGCCGCCAGCCGCAGCACATTGAAACTGCCGACCAGGTTGACCCGGACGACGCCCTCATATTGTTCCAGCGAGCCGGGCTCGCCTTGTCTGTCGAGGATGCGCATCGGCCCGCCCCGCCCGGCGCAGTGGATAACCGCGCGCAACGGCCCGGCTCCCTCGGCCAGGTCGAGCGCGGCGTTCATCGCTGCGGTGTCGGTGACGTCCGCTGCCGCGAACCGGGCGCCGATCGCGTCCGCGACGCCGGCGCCGTCCGATTGCGGCAGGTCGACGATCACCACCTCGGCGCCGCCGCGCCTGAGCCGTTCCGCCGCGGCGCGACCCAGCCCCGATGCGCCGCCCGTCACCAGCGCGACCGATCCGTCCAGCTTCATGCGATTTCTCCTTCAACGACCGGGGTGACCAGCACCTGAGTGTTCGTGTATTCGAACAAGCCGTCGGCACCGCCTTCGACACCGATCCCCGACTGCTTGTGGCCGCCGAACGGCAGGCCCGGGTGCAAATATTGAACTTCGTTGACCCAGACGGTCCCGCATTCGAGCCGCGCGGCGATCCGGCGCGCCGCCGCGACGTCGCGCGACCAGACGGAGGCGGCGAGTCCGTAGTCGCTGTCATTGGCGCGCGCGATCACGTTATCGACGCCGCTGAAGCGGAGCAGGGGCACAACGGGCCCGAACGGCTCTTCCCGCACGATCGCGGAGTCGTCGGCCGGGTCGTCCACCAGCGTCACCGGCACGAAATAACCGCGTTCCCCGTCCGGCACGTCGCCCGCGACTATCACGCGCTCACCCGCCAGGCGAGCCCGCTCGATCAGGGACTGCACGCGCTCGAATTGCGCGCGGTTCTGGACGGGACCAAGCTCGATCCCG
>CAXSEO010000286.1:0-4500 GCA_964235525.1 uncultured Sphingomonas sp.
AGTGGCTCCGCCTCACCCGCGAGACGCTGCCCGCGCTCGCGGTCTCGCGCGGGTGGCCGGTCAGCGCGGACCATTGTTTCCAGCGCATCCTGCTCGACAACGCGCTCGGCCGTTGCTGGTACGAGGCTGTTCCGCGCCGTCCGGCTTACCGCCATGTCGACGCCGACGCGCTCGCCCGCGCGGTGAAGCTGGGGCAGGCGGTGATCGCGGGCGAGGCGGACCTGCACTTGCTCAATGCACGCAGCCTCGGCTGGCGTGGCAAGCGTACGCGGACGGGGGCTCAGGCCAGCTCGACCAGCGCGCCGTAATCCTTCGGCCGTGCGTCGCGGGTCAGCAACCGCATCGGCTCGGTCAGCGCCTGCGCGACCAGCATCCGGTCGAACGGGTCGCCATGAAGCAGTGGAAGGTCGTCCACTGCCGCCGCGTGCCGGGCGGTGACGGGGAGGATGTCATATCCGGCTTGCTCGAACTTCTCTCGCGCTTGGCCGCCGGAGATGGGCATCGGATCGGGCCGCCTGCCGCCAAGGGCAAACTTTATGGCTATCTCCCAAATCGTCGCCACGCTGACGACAGGCTGCACGTCCGGTCGCAAAATCCACGCTTTCGCTCCGTCCCCAAGCCTCGGATGGTTGAGAACCGCCCAGACCGCGATCTGTGTGTCCAGGAGCAACCTCAACGCGGCTCCTCCGGATACCATTCGCCATCGTTGAACAAGGCCTCGATCTCCTTGTCCATCGCCGCCCATTCCTCGTCGCTCGGCATCGGGAACTGCCCCTCGGCCACCCCGATCCGCTTGCTGACATCGCGCACCACCACCGGCACCAGCCGCGCGGCGGGTTTGCCGTTGCGCGCGATCACCACCTCCGCTTCGCGCCCGCTCTCCACCGCCTCGACCAGTGCGGACAGCCGCGACTTCGCCTCATGCATGTTGACCGCGTCCATCGCCGTTCCTCCAGTCGCACCGACTTAGCTAACCTAAACCGTCATGCAAGCCTGGCGACCCCGCGAGGGAGGCTCAGTGCGGTTTGGAAACATCCTCTCCGGCCTGTTCTTCATGCGGTGCGACCGCCGGCTTCCGCGCCGCCTCGCCCAGCCACGAGCCGAGCGCGTTGGCCGCCAGCCCGATCATCGGTCCGATGCGATCCACCGTCGACGCACCCGGCGCGCGCGCGTCCGCCGCTTCCCTCGCCCCACGCCGGAGCGCCGCTGCGGCCGCCTCCAGCGCGCTCGCCAGCAGCAGCCGGCCAGCGGGCGAGGCGATTTGCTCCAGGGCATCCTCCGCCGCGTGGCGGAGCGCCTTGGGCAGCTTCACCCCGGCGATCCGCTTGGGCAACTTGAGCCGTTTGGCCTCGCCCGCGTCGTCCTGATCCGTATCCATATGCCTGATCCTCTCAACTGTTCTAGCGATGTAAGGCACCGTCCCGCGCGCGTCCAGCCTCGCGCCGCAACCGCCCGCACCCTACATCACGCACTCGCCTTCCCGCCGGAACACAAGTAGAACCGCCCCCATGCAAACGATGATTACGAAACAGCGGTGTTCCGCATGTTGACCAACATAAGCGTGCGCGGCGCGCGCGAGCACAATCTCAAGGACGTCGATGTCGACATCCCCCGCGACACGCTGACCGTCATCACGGGCCTTAGCGGGTCGGGCAAGTCGAGCCTCGCGTTCGACACCATCTATGCCGAGGGGCAGCGGCGCTATGTTGAGTCGCTGTCCGCCTATGCGCGCCAGTTCCTCGAGCTGATGCAGAAGCCCGATGTCGACCATATCGAGGGGCTGAGCCCAGCGATCAGCATCGAGCAGAAGACCACCAGCCGCAACCCGCGCTCGACCGTCGCGACCGTGACCGAGATCTACGATTATATGCGCCTGCTGTGGGCGCGGGTCGGCGTGCCGTACAGCCCCGCCACCGGCCTGCCGATCGCGGCGCAGACCGTGTCGCAGATGGTCGACCGGGTGATGGCGCTGCCCGAGGGCACCCGCCTGTACCTGCTCGCTCCCGTCGTGCGCGGGCGCAAGGGCGAGTATCGCAAGGAACTCGCCGAGTGGCAGCGCGCGGGCTTCACCCGCGTCCGCATCGACGGCGAGCTGCACGAAATCGACGAAGCCCCCGCGCTTGACAAGAAGTTCAAGCACGACATCGAGGTGGTGGTCGACCGGCTGGTCGTGCGTGAGGACATCGCCACCCGGCTGGCGGACAGCTTCGAAACCGCGTTGAAGCTCGCCGAGGGGCTCGCCTATGTCGACCCCGCCGACCCGGTCGAGCCGCACACCCCGGCCTCGGTCGTGCTCGGCGACCATGCGCCCGCTGGGCGGATCGTGTTCTCCGAGAAGTTCGCCTGCCCGGTCAGCGGCTTCACGATCGCCGAGATCGAGCCGCGGCTGTTCTCGTTTAACGCGCCGCAGGGCGCGTGCCCGGCCTGCGACGGCCTCGGCGAGAAGCTGATCTTCGACGAGGACCTCGTCGTCCCCAACCACGACCTGACGATCAAGAAGGGCGCGGTGGTGCCCTGGGCCAAGTCGAACCCGCCCAGCCCCTATTATATGCAGGTGCTGGGCAGCCTCGCGCGCGCGTTCAGCTTCAGTCTCGACACGCCGTGGAAGGAGCTGCCCGCCGACGTCCAGGCCAAGATCCTGCACGGCACCAAGGGCAAGCCGGTGGTGCTCCGCTTCGTCGACGGCAAGAAGTCGTACGAGGTGTCCAAGCCCTTCGAGGGGGTGATCGGCAACCTCAACCGCCGCCTGCTCCAGACCGAGAGCGCGTGGATGCGCGAGGAGCTGAGCCGCTATCAGTCCGCGCAGCCGTGCGAGACCTGCCGCGGTGCGCGGCTCAAGCCCGAGGCGCTGGCGGTCAAGATCGCCGGGCAGGACATCAGCCATGCGACGCGGCTGAGTGTGGTCGACGCGCTCGCCTTTTTCACCGACATGCCCAACCACCTCGGCGACCAGCAGCGCGCGATCGCGGAGCGTATCCTCAAGGAGATCGTCGAGCGGTTGGGCTTCCTTAACAATGTCGGGCTTGATTACCTCAACCTCGACCGGACCAGCGGCACGCTGTCGGGCGGCGAGAGCCAGCGCATCCGGCTCGCGTCGCAGATCGGCAGCGGGCTTTCGGGGGTGCTCTACGTCCTCGACGAGCCGTCGATCGGGCTGCACCAGCGCGACAACGACATGCTGCTCAAGACGCTCCGGCGGCTGCGCGATCTCGGCAATACCGTGCTGGTGGTCGAGCATGACGAGGACGCGATCCGCACCGCCGACTATGTCATCGACATGGGGCCGGGCGCGGGCGTCCATGGCGGCGCGATTGTCGCGCAGGGGACGCTCCCCGAGCTGCTCAGCAGCCGCACCAGCATCACCGCAGACTATCTCAACGGCACCCGCGAGGTGCCGCTGCCGGCCAAGCGGCGCAAGGGCAACGGCAAGAAGCTGACCGTCCACAACGCCACCGCCAACAATTTGCGCGGGGTGACCGCGAGTATCCCGCTCGGCACCTTCACCTGCGTGACGGGCGTGAGCGGCTCGGGCAAGTCGAGCTTCACTATCGACACGCTGTTCGCCGCCGCGTCGCGCGAGCTTAACGGCGCGCGCATCCTCGCGGGCAAGCACGACCGCGTCGCGGGGCTGCAGCATCTCGACAAGGTGATCGACATCGACCAGTCGCCGATCGGCCGGACGCCCCGGTCGAACCCGGCAACCTATACCGGCGCGTTCACCTGTATCCGCGACTGGTTCGCGGGCCTGCCCGAGAGCCTCGCAAGGGGCTACAAACCCGGGCGGTTCAGCTTCAACGTCAAGGGCGGGCGCTGCGAGGCGTGCCAGGGCGACGGCGTGCTCAAGATCGAGATGCACTTCCTCCCCGACGTCTATGTCACCTGCGACGTCTGCCACGGCGCGCGCTACAATCGCGAGACGCTGGAGGTGAAGCACAAGGGCAAGTCGATCGCCGACGTGCTCGACATGAACGTCGAGGACGCCGCCGCCTTCTTCGCCGCCGTACCGCCGATCCGCGACAAGATGGCGATGCTGGCCGAGGTGGGGCTGGGCTACGTCAAGGTCGGCCAGCAGGCGACCACGCTGTCAGGCGGCGAGGCGCAGCGAGTCAAGCTGGCGAAAGAGTTGGCGCGGAGGGCGACCGGGCAGACGCTGTATATCCTCGACGAGCCCACCACCGGGCTGCATTTCGAGGATGTGAGGAAGCTGCTGGAAGTGCTCCACGCGCTCGTCGAGCAGGGCAATACCGTGGTGGTGATCGAGCACAATCTCGACGTCATCAAGACCGCGGATTGGGTGCTGGACCTGGGGCCAGAGGGCGGCGTCAAGGGCGGCGAGGTGGTCGCGGAGGGTACGCCGGAGACGGTGGCGCGGGAGGGAAGAAGCTATACCGGGCGGTATCTGGCGCCGCTGCTGGCGCGGGGCAGGGCGGGGGAGCGGGTGGCGGCGGAGTGAGGAGGCATGGATGAGGAATGGCCAGGCAGGCGAGTGAACCTCGCCGA
>CAXSEO010000287.1:0-4467 GCA_964235525.1 uncultured Sphingomonas sp.
AGCTGATGATGCCGTTCTGGAAAAAGCTCGGCTGTCCTTCCTGATTGTCGAAGATGCCACGAACCGGTACACCTCGCGTTCGGAGCGCTCCGAACGACCACCAAAGTCAATGTTGAAGCGGGACAGCGGCACCAACTGCGTTCCGGTCGCGCCGGCGCTACAATACCCGATCGACTGCAACGTCGTGAGGTTGGCGGCGGAGAGGAAGCCGTTGTTGCAATAGGTGACCCCGCGGTTGACCGCGGTCTGACCGACCGGCGCATAGCTGATGATGCCGTTCTGGAAAAAGCTCGGCTGTCCTTCCTGATTGTCGAAGATCCGGACGTACTTGCCCTCGCCGTATACGGTCAGCGCGGGCGAGAAATCGTAATGCGCGAGCGCGTTGACCGATACGCGGTCCTGCTGCGGCGAAATCTCGCCGGTGTTGCGCAGCGTCGAGCCGAGCCCGCCGATGGTGTTGGTGCTGCTGCCCGCCGTGATGTCGCGGAAATCAACCGTCGGATTACTGAACACAAGATTTCCGTTGCCGTCGAACGCGTATCGCTGACCAACGAAGGTGGTTGATGCGGCAGGAACAAATACACCTGCGGCGTTGGTAGTCCCGTAATAGCTCGAGTAGGTCGAGTTCTGGCGACAGCGCGCGGGGTTAGCGAGCAGGGCCGCGGTGTTACAAACCGCATTCAATATGCCACCATCGGAGATTGACCCATTCCGAACACCGGTGAAATAGCCGTTCTGAGGTATGCTGAGCATTCCTGTCTTATCTGCGGCGGTATTCACGTCGACGTTGAACTGGGTACGGCCGCTATACGCTCCCGTCTCGAAATCGCGGTCGCGATAGTAGAGCGGGTCGGCATGCGAGTACTCCGCCGCGACCGCAATGTTGCCCCGGCCTTCGGCGAAGTTCTTGCCGTACACCGCGCTGACATATTGCTGGCCGTGATCGCCGAAAGTGGTGACGCCGCCCTGGCCCGTCAGGCGCAAGCCCTCATAGTCCTGCTTGAGCACGAAGTTGACCACGCCCGCGACCGCGTCCGACCCGTAGATCGCCGAGTCGCCGCCGGTGATGACGTCGACTCGCTCGAGCAGGTCGTCGGGGATGGTGTTGGTGTCGACGATCGAGGTGCCGGGGACGGAAGTGACGTGGCGGCGACCGTTGACCAGCACCAGCGTGCGCTGCGGGCCCAAGCGGCGCAGGTCGAGCTCGTTGAGGCCGGTGGTGCCGATGAACCGCGTCGAGTTCGCCTGGCTGTAGGTGGAGCCGAGCTGCGGCAGCTGATTGAGTGCGTCGCCGATGTTGACGGTCGACTGGCTGAGCAGCTCGTCGGCGGTGATGGAGGTCAGCGGCACGTTGGACGTAACGCCCGGGCGCGACAGGCGCGTGCCGGTGACGATCACTTGGCTGCCCGCGTCGCCATTGTCCGCCTGCTCGTGCGCCTGCTCGCCGGGGCGGCTGCCGACCTGGTCCTCGGTCGGCGCGTTCGGGGTCTCGGAGCGGCCGCTATTGGCGGGCGGGCCCTGGTCGGTGGCGGTCTGCGCCATCGCCGCCGGGGCGAGCAGCATCAGCCCGGACAGGGCGGTCGCGGTAAGGAAGCGCGAGGTCTTCATGGTGTCCCCTTTTCGTCGCGCCCCCCAGCACGGGCGTCGAGGGACAAGGGAGCGCAGCGAGGCGGCAGGTGCAAGACCCCCAATTCGCCGCCGTTCATCAATCCTTCATATTTGCTGGATGCTGTTGCCGCGACGCAACACCGGCCCTTGGGTCAACCGTGGCTTTGTGGTGCCGATGCGGCGCAGCATCGCCGCAGCAAAGCTGCACGAGCCGATGTTGCGGCGCCGAACCAATGCGCCTAGCACCCTGTCAACGCGAGGGAGCGCCCGCATGAAGAAGTCCAGCGGTGACGGGGTCGTCACGGTCAAGAAATACGCCAACCGCCGCCTCTACAACACCGAGACGTCGTCCTACATCACCCTGGAGCATCTCGCCGCGATGACGCGTGAAGGGCGCGAGTTCAAGGTCGTCGACGCCAAGAGCGATGACGACATTACTCACAGCGTGCTGACCCAGATCATCATGGAGGAGGAAGGGCGCGGGCAGACGATGCTGCCGGTCAGTTTCCTGCGCCAGCTGATCGCGATGTACGGCGACTCGATGCAAACGATGGTGCCGGGTTATCTCGAAGCCTCGATGGAAAGCTTTCGCCGCAACCAGGCGCAGTTCAAGTCGGCGGTGGAGGGCGCGTTCGCGAACTCGCCCTTCGCGGAAATTACCAAGCGCAACCTGGCGATGTTCGAGGCGGCGACCAGCGCGTTCAAGAGCGACGCAAAGCCGGGTGCGAAACCGGCTGCTACCACGGCGAGCAAGGACGCGGAGATCGCCTCGCTCAAGGCGCAGCTCGCAGCGCTGCGCGACAAGGTCGACGCGCTCGGCGCTCAGGGCGCGCGATAGGCGAGGTCGCGGCGGAGCCACACCACCGTGCTCCAGCCCGCGCGCGGGGTGCTGAACACCGGGCGGTAATCGTCCGCCAGGGCGGCGCGCACCGCGCGGAGCGAGCCGGGGTTCCAGATGGCGAGCCGCCGGGTAGTGCCGACGATCACCGGCGGACGACTGGCGAGAATACGTCGTACCTCCGCCGCCTCGTCGACGCCCGTCGCGCCCTGTTCGGTGGTGTAGGCGAGCAGGTTGGGGAAGGCGTACGCGGTCGGCGTGCAGGCGCGCGCGAGCAGGTACGTCACCGGGTCGCCCGCGAACACATAGGGGCAGCCGCCGCGCACGTTGGCGCGCACCACTGCCGCCACCGCGCGTGCGCCCGGGGCGTCGTCGTGCGCGGTGGCGCGCTCAATTCCGACGACGACCAGCGCTAGGCAGAGCATCGCGACGGTCGCGCGGGCCAAGCGCGCCAGCGTCGGCGCGGCACAGATGCTGAGCGGCACCAGCAGCGGCAGCGCGTAATGGTCGAAGAAGGTGCCGATCGAGACGAACCCCGCCGTCGCCGCGAGCAGCCACGCGAACGCGAGCTTCGTGCTATATCCGACCTGCCCCGCGCGTTGCCGCCCGCGCCAGCTGAGCGCGGCGCAGGCAATCAGCGGCGACAGCAGCGCCGCGATCCCGACCAGCCGCATCGCCAGCTGGCCGGGCGGGTAGCCGGGGCGCAAAGCGATCGATGTGACGTTCGCGAACCACCAAGTGTGGAACAGCCCGTGCCGCCAATACCACCCCACGACCGCCAGCGTGGGCAACAGCCCGAGCGAGAGCCATAACGCGGCGGCGGCGATGACACGTCCCGGGCGCGGGCCTCGGCGGATCAGCGCGCGCATATGAGCGACGCCGATGAACGCGCCCTCGACCGCTACCGTGCCCTTGAGCTGGATCGCCACGCCCGCGAGCAGGCAGGCGACCGCGCCGCTCGCGACGATGCACCGCTGGTCGGGCAGCCGCAGCACCAGCAGCCCCGCCAGTGCGACGGGAAGGTTGTAGAACACCGGCGCCTGTCCGCCGCGGCCGCCGAGCAGCTCGAGCCCGATCAGGTACAGCAACGCCGCCGCGAGCGCGCCGCCCGAAGCCGCGCCGACGAGGCGCGCGCCACGCTCGACCACGATCGCGGTCGCGCCCGCGAACAGGGTGGCGACGAGCTGATAGGACAGCACCCCGTCACCGGGGAGCAGACGTAGCCCCGCGAACAGCAGGAACAGCCCGACCGGCTTGCGATCCCACAGATCGACATAGGGCACCGCGCCGCCGAGCAGCCGGTCGCCGACGAGCAGATACCATTGCTCATCGACATGGATCACCGGATCGCCGAAGTCCCACCAGCGCAGCGCGACCGCGGCGAGCAGCAGGATCGCGGGCGCGTACCCGGCTCGTCGGACGAGGGCGAGCGGTCGGCGCATCGTGTCGCTCACTAGGTTGCGCGCCACCCAGCGGCAATGCGGGTCAGGGGGCGAGGCGGGCGAGCGCGACGTTGGCGTCGAAGCGGGACGGACGCCGATCGCACCCGCCCTCGCGCCGCCACAGGCAGAGGGCCGGGCCGTTGACGGCGGCGGCGCATGTGGCTCGGAGGTAGCCCTTTGGCGGTCCAAGCCCATGAGGCGCGACGAGGTAATCAAAGCTCCCCGTCTCGCGGGCGAGCGCCGCCCCCGGCGAGCCCGCCGTCGCCGGATCGTCGGGGGAGAACAGCAGCAACCGCTTGCCCGGCCCGAGCGCGACCTGGCCCGGCACTCGCCACCAGTCGACATTCGCGACCGCGACACCGCAGGCGCGCGGATCACGGGCGATCGTGGCGAACAGCGCCGGTCCCTCGCGGCCTTGCCCTAACAGCACCGGTCCCGGACCGGTCAGTGCGAGCGCGAGCGAAATGCCGGCCACTGCCAAGACAGTAACGATTGCGGGCCAACGCGCGCGACGCGCCATCTCCGCCCAGCCGATCGCGGCGAGGATCACCAGCGCGGCGATGGAGAACAGGACGAAGC
>CAXSEO010000288.1:0-4440 GCA_964235525.1 uncultured Sphingomonas sp.
GGGTCCGGGTGGAGCGCGCCGCTCCGCAGCGCGTCCTGATAGATGTCGTCCATCCGCTTGACGCCCGCGTCGAGCAGGCGCGGCAAGCCGTCCGCGCTGGCGACCCGCAGCGCGAAACCCTGCAGCAGGTCGTTATCGGGGCCGTGCCGCGCCTCGAACACGCCCACCACCGGACCACCCGGCCATTGACGGTAGAGGTGGACGGTCGGGATGAGGATGTCGCGCGCGCCATATTGCTCGATCACCGCGCGCCACCAGCTTCGGCTGCGGCGCTCGGTCTGGCCGACATTGATCAGCAGCGAGTCGGGCCCGGTGCCCGACGGCCGGATATAGTCGATCGCGCTGTTGCCGGTGCGATACCGCGCCCACGCTTCCTGCCACGGCGTGCGCTGCTCGAACACCTGCCCCACCCCGCCGGACCACAGCACCGGGATGACCAGCATCGGCGGCGAGCGCTCGGCATAGGTGGAGATGCCGAGGATCGACCCCGCGCGCGCGCGGTCGAACAGCACGCCGAGCTTGGCGATGTAGCGGGTCGGCCCGATCTGCTCATTCTCGACCACGATCCCGGCGACGATCGAATCGAGCGTGCCGTCGGAGACCAGCCCACCGCCACCGCCGAGCCGCTGCGACAGCTGCACCCACGCCCTGCGCTGCGCCAGCCGCCAGCCCGCGTAGCGCGCCGCGTCCGGGGTCTTGGCGGCGACGTCGACCGATACGCCGCTCACCTCATAGCTGCCCGCGCTGTCGACCGGCGCGACGCCGTGGTCGCCGCCCTCGATCTGCGCCCACACCGCGCCCGCCGCCAGCACGGCTGCGACCGACGCGGCCAGCAGCCGACGGGAGGTGGAGAACGCCATACGCCGCGCCTATTGCCGGGGCGGCGGTGGAAATCCAAGCGCGTTGTGGCTAGGCGGCGTGGATGAGCGAGCCGCGCAGACCCCCTTCGGCGCTGACGCGGGTGGTGATGACGATCTCGCCGCCCGGGCGGCAGACGCGCGCGAACTCGTCGAGCGCGCGCTCGGGGTGGGGGACGGCGGTGACGACATATTGCGCGACCACCACGTCGAACGCGTTGTCGGGAAAGGACAGGTTTTCCGCGTCGTCGACCGCGATCGCGTCGACATTGGTGAGCCCGAACCGGGTCACCCGCTCGCGCGCCTTGCACAGCATCGGCTCGGAGATGTCGACGCCGGTCAGCCGGCTCGACCGCGCGTAGTCGGGCAGCGAGATGCCGGTGCCGACGCCCACTTCCAGCACGCGCCCGCCCACCTGCTCGGCGGCGTGGATCGCGGCGCTGCGCCCCTGCCGGAACACCCGGCCGAACACGACGTCATAGACCGGGGCCCAACGAGCGTAAGCGCGTGCCACGCCGTCCGTGCTCATCGCCGTCGCCATCGCCAGCTCCGTGTCAACGCTCCCGCAGAAGCCATCGACAACGGCCATCGCAGCGCTTGATTGCAGGGCGGCGACAGTTTGACGACGAAGCCGCGACGAAAGCGTCACCGAGCTGTCACCGCGCTTTCACGCCGGTTTCTTTTCGCGCTCGTAACCATGTGGCCGCGGGCGGTGTCGCGTCCGCCTTGGGGAGCACCGCATGGCCGTCCCGCGCTTGGGCGTCGACCCGTCCGCCTTCGAGCAGCACGCCTCGATGTTCGCCGAGTGGCTGCGCGAGCCGGTCGAGCGCTCCGGCCCCCGCACCCGTTATCGCACCGTGTTCATCTCCGACGTCCATCTCGGCGCGGCGGGGTCGAGCGCGGAGCTGTTGCTCGATTTCCTGAAGTCGATCGAGTGCGAGACGCTGTACCTCGTCGGCGACATCGTCGACGGCTGGAAGCTGAAGAAAGGCTGGTACTGGCCCGCCTCGCACAACGACGTGATCCGCGCGGTACTCAAGATGGCCAAGCACGGCACGCGGGTGATCTACATTCCGGGCAACCACGATGAGGTGCTGCGCGACTTCGTCGGGCTGCAGTTCGGCGGCGTGACCTTCAAGCTCGAGGACATCCATGTCACCGCCGACGGGCGGCGGCTGCTGGTGATGCACGGCGACGAGTTCGACAGCGTGGTGCTCTACGCCAAGTGGCTCGCGTTCCTCGGCGACGGTGCCTATTCGCTGCTGCTGCGCAGCAACGGCGCGGTCAACTGGGCACGGCGGCGGATGGGGCTTCCCTATTGGTCGCTCGCCGGGCATATGAAGCGGCGCGTCAAGAACGCGGTGCAGTTCATCTCGCGCTTCGAGGAGGTACTCGCGCAAGCGGCGGCGGAGCGCGACGTCGAGGGCGTCGTCTGCGGCCACATCCACTCCGCCGACATCCGCCGCTTCGGCGACATCACTTACTATAACGACGGTGATTGGGTGGAAAGCTGCACCGCGCTGGTCGAGCAGGCCGACGGCGCGATGGAGATCATCGACTGGGCCGAACGGCGTCGCCTCGACCACGCGCGCCGCGCCGCCCGGATCGCGCCAGAGCGGGTGTCGGCGTGAGGATCGCGCTCGTCTCCGACGCCTGGGCGCCGCAGGTCAACGGCGTCGTCCGCACGCTGTCCACCACCGTCGGCGAACTCGGGCGGCTGGGGCACGAGGTGGAGGTGGTCAACCCCGCGCAGTTCGCGACCGTCGCCTGCCCGAGCTATCCCGAGATCCGCCTCGCGCTGGGAGCCGGACGCGCGTTGCGGGCGCGGCTCGACGCGTTCGCGCCCGAGGCGGTGCACATCGCCACCGAAGGCCCGCTCGGCTGGGCGGCGCGGCGCTGGTGCGGCTGGCGCGACATGCCGTTCACCACCTCGTTCCACACCCGCTTTCCCGATTACCTGGCGGTGCGGACCGGGCTGAGCGCAGAGATGTTCTGGCCGGTGCTGCGCCGTTTCCACCGGCGCGCGGCGGCGGTGTTCGCCGCGACCGAGACATTGGCGAGCGAGCTGCGCGGGCGCGGGCTGCCGCGCCTGCACCGCTGGTCGCGCGGGGTCGACCTCGCGTTATTCACCCCGGAGGGTCCCGCGCATCCGGCGTTCGCCGGTCTGGCCGGGCCGGTGCTGCTGCATGTCGGCCGGGTCGCGGTGGAGAAGAACATCGCGGCGTTCCTCGACGCGGCGACCCCGGGGAGCAAGGTGGTGGTCGGCGACGGCCCCGCGCTGGCCGTGTTGCGCGCACGTCATCCCGACACGCTGTTCCTCGGCGCGCTGCATGGCGAGGCGCTCGCCGCCGCGTACCGGAGCGCGGACGTGCTGGTGTTCCCCAGCCGCACCGACACGTTCGGGCTGGTGATGATCGAGGCGCTGGCGAGCGGGACGCCGGTCGCAGCCTTCCCCGTCGCGGGTCCGCTCGACGTGCTGGGCGACAGCGGCGCGGGGGCGCTCGACGAGGACCTCACGGCCGCGATCACGCGCGCGCTCGCCATCCCGCCAGCGCGCTGCGTCGAGACCGCGCGTGCGTTCAGCTGGGTGCGCTGCACCGAGCAGTTCGTGGCCGGGTTGCAGCCGAGGGCGGTGGCGAGGCCCCTACCCTCGCCCACCCATCGCAGCGCGGAGCCGCTCGCGGTCGCGGCTGAGTAGCCCGGCCCCAGCTATAGGGAACGGGGAGCCGTCGCGCGCATTGAGCGATCGCAAGCGGCGACGTGCGCCGCGATCCGAGGTGTGCCCATCGTCGACGACGCGAATAACGCGCCCGCGCGCGCGGTGCCGAGCGGGCGGCTGGCGCGGCTGGGCGCGTTCGGGCGGCTGGCGGGTGGGGTCGCGGGCGGCGTGCTGAGCGAGGGCGCGCGCCGGGTCGCGAGCGGCGAGCGGCCGCGGCTCGGCGACCTGCTGCTCACCCCCGGCAACGTCACCCGCGTCGCCGACCAGCTCGCGCACCTGCGCGGCGCGGCGATGAAACTCGGGCAGATGATCTCGATGGACGCGGGCGACCTGCTCCCGCCCGAGCTCAGCGACATGATGGCGCGGCTGCGCTCGGGCGCACACCGGATGCCGCCCGACCAGCTCAACCGGGTGCTGGCGGCGGAATGGGGCCGCGACTGGCGCGCGCGCTTCGCCCGCTTCGACGCCACCCCGATCGCCGCCGCCTCGATCGGCCAGGTCCACCGCGCGACCACCCGCGACGGGCGAACGCTGGCGATCAAGGTGCAATATCCGGGCGTTGCCGAGAGCATCGACGCCGATGTCGACAACGTCGCGACGCTGCTGCGCGTGTCGGGGCTGCTCCCGCGCGAGATCGACATCGCGGCGCTGCTGTCCGAGGCGAAGCGACAACTGCGCGAGGAGGCGGACTACCGCCGCGAGGGCGGGCTGATGACCCGCTTCGGCGCGCTGCTGGCGGGCGATGATCGCTACGTCGTCCCCGCGCTCGACGCGGAGTTCAGCACCGCGCGGGTGCTGGCGATGAGCTTCGTCGAGGGGGTCGCGGTGGAGACGCTGGTCGACGCAGCCCAGGACGTTCGCGAC
>CAXSEO010000289.1:0-4431 GCA_964235525.1 uncultured Sphingomonas sp.
CGCGTCCTCTGGGCGGGCGGGTGGGACAAACCTCGACTGCTCCGATCAGAGCGGCCTCTTTCGCCGCCGCAAGGCAGGCCTTCCTGCGTTCCATTACAGCGGTCGCGTAAAGGTGTTTCACCGCCCGCTCGGCGTATCATTTTCTACCGGTTTGCACTCTGATTCGGGGTAGCCAGTTGAGGTTGTTCCGCCAGCGCCGGATGGTAGGTCGTACTCGACCAAGATGATCATCAATATAGTTGACTTCGCCGCTTGTAGCAATAATTGTTTCCGCCAGCGCTTGGTCATGTCATCCCGTTGCACTCCGATCTTGACCTTGGTCGGGTCGATAGCAACTGGCGCCGATGTTCCCACATGTGCCGCGACGTAATCAGCAACAAACTGAGGATCGTCGGCCAGTTGTTTGTAAGCGAGCCGTATCGGTGTAATCCCGTTTCGTGCGAAAGATACCGATCAACGCGCTTGATTGTGAGCAATCCATGTTAACGTCGCACGAATTAAATGCGGAGCAAATCGAGGAACTCCGTATGCCTGCCGACTACTGTCGAACTGGCCGGTCTGCTGTGCCCGTACCGAGCTGATAGCCTGCCTCAGTAAGTCCTCTCTTTGTACGTGAATGAAAACCGGACGATCTAAAAAGTCAATCCATCGGGACTTCTCAACGAGGTCAAACTGGTACGAAAATACCTTTATACCGTAAACCTCATTCGCAGTGGTAATACGTTCAAGCCAATTCTTAATATGGTTTCTGGGACTTCTATTTGCTAGTCGTACATCCTCATCGATACTGAAGATCTCAGCGGGATAGCTAAGAGTTCCTGTGCTCGCGAGTAGTTGTATTAGGTAGGCGCTTCCTGATCTCGGCTCCCTGCAAATAATGTATCCGATCTGTTTGCTTGCGACCACGATACCTTTCCAACGCAGAACCGGTTATCTGGGCCTGCTCTTGTAATCCTACCCTTATTGCGATGATACCGAGTAGAATGTGACGAGATGATGGCGGCGAGGAGACAATGTGCTCGCGCTAGCCTCCACATGAGCGTTGCCGCTGGTCCTGAGCCCCGCACCATTGATCGGCTCTCTGCGCTGGCAACCATCCGATGCGCGTTAACTCCCGCTATCAGGATCATGCCTGCCCTGAGCTGCACTTGGGCGGGCTGGTTAGGGTCCAAACTCAATCAGCTGCTTGAGGCTGTTGCGGTTTTCTGATTCAGCGCCGTTGCGGGGGCGACGGAGGTGAGGATGGCATCGCTGTTCTGGTTGTCGGATGAGGCGTGGGCGGCGATCGAGCCGCACCTGCCCAAGAACCAGCCGGGGGCGCGGCGGGTGGACGATCGGCGGGTGATTTCGGGCATCTTCCAGGTGCTCAAGAGCGGGTGCCGCTGGGGCGATTGCCCCGCCGCGTATGGCCCGGCGACGACGGTCTACAACAGGTTCAACCGCTGGTCGCGCCGGGGCTTCTGGCTGAAGCTGCTGGAAGCACTGGTGGAAGCTGGCGCGGTGACCAGAAGCACGGCGATCGACAGCTTCTACATCAAGGCCCAGCGCTCCGCGTTTGGCGGAAAAGGGGGGCGCAGGCGATCGGGCGCTCGCGGGGCGGTCAGACCACCAAGGTCCACGCGCTCACCGACGTCATCGGCCGCCCCTACGCGCTGATGCTGACGCCCGGCAACGTCGCCGACGTGAAGGCCGCGCCGGAGCTGCTCGCCCGCATGGGCCGTGCCCGCTACGTCCTCGCCGACAAGGGATACGACGCCGACGCCCTCCGCCGCTCACTACGCCAGGCCGGGGCCGTGCCCGTCATCCCCGGCCGGTCCAACCGCAAGCGCGCCATCCGCTACGACCGCGAGCGCTACCGTGGTCGCCACCTGATCGAGAACGCCTTCTGCCGCCTCAAGGACTTCCGGCGCGTGGCCACCCGCTACGACAAGCTCGCCGCCAACTTCCTCTCCGGCGTCGCCCTCGCGACCGCTCTTGCATTCTGGCTATGAATGAGTCTGGAGCCTAGCGTCCGCGCTCGTGGTGTAATTTCCGGGTGGAAATGACGGTGTTGCCGGAGGTGGGGCTAGCCCCACCTCCGGCGGCGGCGTCTCGGTGGCCATCGGGCTCATCGGTTAAGGTGGAAGTGTCGAAGCCCCGCCCACCCGAGGAGTTGATCCCGATGACCGACGACAGACTACCGCTTGCCGAGCTGATGGCGAAGACCGGAGACGGCGATTTCCTGCGCAGCGTTGCCGAGAGCGTGCTGCAGATCATCATGGAGGCCGATGTCGATGGCCTCATCGGTGCCGGTCGCCACGAGCGCTCCGGCGACCGCAGCACGTGGCGCAACGGCCACCGCGACCGGTCCCTCGACACCCGGCTCGGCACGCTCAACCTGAAGATCCCGAAGCTCAGGACCGGGGCGTACTTCCCGGGCTTCCTGAAGCCGCGGAAGACGGTCGAGAAGGCGCTGGTGTCCGTGATCCAGGAAGCGTGGATCGCTGGCGTCAGCACGCGCCGGGTCGACGAGCTCGTGCAGGCGTTGGGGATGAGCGGCATTTCCAAGTCGAGCGTCTCGAAGCTGTGCAAGGACATCGACGAGCGCGTGAACGCGTTCCTCAAGCGCCCGCTGGCGGGCGAGTGGCCGTATCTTTGGCTCGACGCCACCTACCTCAAGGTGCGCGAGGGAGGGCGCATCGTCAGCGTCGCCGCGATAATAGCCGTCGCGGTCACCACCGAAGGCAAGCGCGAGATCGTCGGGCTGCACATCGGCCCCAGCGAGGCCGAGCCGTTCTGGTCGACCTTCCTGCGCGATCTCGTGCGGCGCGGCCTGAAGGGCGTGAAGCTCATCATCTCCGACGCGCACGAAGGGCTCAAGGCCGCCATCACCCGCGTCGTCGGCGCGACCTGGCAGCGCTGCCGCGTCCACTTCATGAGGAACGCGCTGGCTCACGTCCCCAAAGGTCAGAACACCGTCGTCGCCGCCGCGATCCGGCAGGTGTTCCTCCAGCCCGATCACACCACCGCCACCCAGACCTGGCGGCACGTCGCCGACCAGCTGCGCGCCCGCTGGCCCAAGCTCGGCACCTGCATGGACGCCGCGGAGTACGACGTGCTCGCCTACATGACGTTCCCCGAGCAGCACCGGGTGAAGTTGCACTCGACCAACCCGCTGGAGCGGCTGAACAAGGAGGTGAAGCGCCGCGCCGACGTCGTCGGCATCTTCCCCAATGAGGAAAGCATCACCCGCCTGATCGGGGCCGTGCTGCTGGAGCAGAACGACGAGTATCAGCTCCAGAACCGCTACATGCAGATCGAAGGCATGGCCGCTCTCGCCACGCCACCGATCGAGGAGGTCGCCCACCTACAGATTACACCCAAGGCCGCCTGACCAATGCAGCCCGGGACCACACCCGAAATTACACCATCTTGACGGACACGACCCGGACTGGACGCGAGTTGCTCGAGAAGTTGCAGGCGGAGCAGCCGCACGACTATCCCGAGAGCCTGTTGCGGACGGTGCAGCGCCGCTGAAGACTTGGCGATCCGAGCAAGCTCTCGCGCTCATGTTCAGCAGTGCTCCGGCTCGCGGGCCGTCACCGCCGCCGGCGATGGTTGAGGGTTGATGGGGTGCTGTGCAGCGCAGCCGTAGGCGGAGCGGAGCAGCACCCCATCAACCCGGATGGACCCGATCGGCCCGGCAGGCGTAGGGAGCATTGTGGTGAGGCAACGATCTCGCGGCTCGGGCATCGCCTGGTGAGGCAATACGGGTTTTCACCCAGATCGTCGCGCTACACGCATGACCATGCAGGTTCTCCGGCAGATTCTAGGCCCAGTATGTGTGGAGTTGGAGTACGGGATGGATTACATTGAAGAATGATCCAGCGCTGGACGGATTAAGAGCCGTCGCCGTGCTCGCTGTTGTCGCTTCTCATATAGGTGAGGTACTCTTCTGTCCTTTCGCCGTCGGCGGTTGGGTCGGGGTCGACGTGTTCTTCGTTCTTAGCGGCTTTCTGATTACGAGCATATTGCAGGTCGAGCTGCGCGAGACTGGAACGATTTTCCTGCGCCGCTTCTATTTGCGACGCGTACTCCGGCTAACTCCGGCACTTTGGGCCTTATTGATTGCCACGCTCGCGGTTGCGGAAGTTCTTCATCGTTTGTACGAGGGGGCTGTATCGGTAGCATTCGCCGCGACGTACCTGATGAGTTGGGCCTCGGCTTTCAATTGGGGGCCGACGTTTATCATAAAGCATACCTGGTCACTCGCGGTTGAGGAGCATTCTACCTCATCTGGCCGGCAATCTTGCTGGTAATGCCGGCGCGTTGGCGGGTTGTGGGGACGAGCGCGCTTCTCGCATCAGTCGTGGGTTGGCGGATTGGCCTGCAGTACGCAGGCGCATCGGTCGAGCGCACCTATTTCGGTTTCGACACGCACTCGGATGGCCT
>CAXSEO010000290.1:0-4426 GCA_964235525.1 uncultured Sphingomonas sp.
GGCCAAGCGGACGCAATCGCGGACGGTCGCAGGCGAACGGATTTCTGCCAGAACCTGCGCGCGGCCGCCGGCGCGAGATGGTAGCGACTGGCTCGCGTCCTCAAGCCGCTCGGCGCGCGATGACGCGCCACGCCGCCCGGAACGCTTTCAGGGGCGTCGCTACTGGTCTGGGCAACCGCCCCCGGCGGAACGACCGCCTCGCGCCGCCGTCCCTGACCCACATGCGGCGATCCAGGGCGGGCTTGCCGCTCCCCATACTTGGACATCCGTTCACATCGCCTCGCAGCTGCTTCCTAGCGACGAACCGGGGCGTCAGCAATTGGGCGGCTTGCGTCGCTTCGAGCACGGATGACTGGATGGAAGCGGACAAGGCACCGCTGCCGAAGGCTTGTAGATGATTGCCCTAGGGAAGCGGGTTTTAGCCTAACAATCGGGTGCGCGGCTTGGCGCCATGGTGCACGCGTGATTATATTGCGTCTCTCGGAGCTCGATGTGCGGGTTTCACAGGCAATCCGGAGGTCGGTGTGGGAGCACGCGGCAAAATCAGGCGCCGCGCCAATGGCGAACTGGTGCGCGGTAAGACCAAGGGCGGGGCACCGCCGGCTGGTCCCTTGATGTTGGACGTCGACGGGGCTCCCGTGGAGGCGGTTACGCCCGAGGTGCTAGCTGACGCTGTGACGATCCGTAATCAGCATGTCCCCATCCTGCTTCCTCTCGCCCAAGAAATCGAAATACGCGAAGGCGTCGAGGGGATGGCTGCTCGGGTCGAGCAAGCAGACAGCGAAATCGTCACCAAGTGGGACGAAGCCGTGTCATGGCGCACCCACCTTCTATGCGAGTTGCTGACCCGCGAAGGCCCGCTTTATCACGGAACCAGGCAGACGGCACGGTTGAGGTCGACGCTGATCTCCTCGAATATGCCGCGTGTACGCCGCTCTCGGATCATCCTGACGAGTAGCTGGCCTGGTATCCTGAAGCACAAGGGGCTTAGCTCGCCAAATCGATACCCCGGCAACCCAATTGCAGCTATTCAGCATATCCCAAACGCTTTCCAACTCTGGTCGCTCGTTCATGTGGAGGGGTCGGAATTGGTTCACCTACACCCGATGGGACAGCACCACGTCCGTTTGTTGCCGTGTCTGTGCCGTGTAGACGAGATCCCTCGGATGCGGTCGGCACGAACGGGTGATGTTCGGGACCGTGCCGCATCGTGGACGAAGGCGATAATCGCGGCGTAGCCATAGGCTGTGTCGGCCGCGACCCATTTGGGGCGGTAGCCAAGCCGATCGGCTGGGTGGCCGTGATTTCATCCGGTCAGGAAAGGGGAGCGTGGACGCTAGCCGGTGGCCAACAGCTCCGTGGCACCTCAGCGCGGGACGAAGCGGCCGAACCCTTCCTGCCGACGCGGTCGTCTTACCAGCCCCGAGCGCGCTCGCTTGGCCAGCAGTTCGTCCACCCGGAACACCAGCTTGGTTGGTTCAAATGGCTTCTTAACGTAATCGTCCGCACCCGCATATTGCGCAAGCTCGACGTCCTTGTCGCTGCGTCGCCCGGTCAGAATCAGCACGGGCAAATCGCAGAACTCGGGCGACCGGCGCAGCTCGCGCAGGACCAGCAGCCCACTCATTTCGGGCATGTTGCAATCGAGGATCACCAAATCAGGCTTCTTGGCGCGAATCACCCGGAGCGCGTCCCGACCGTCGGTGACGAGTCCCGCGGCATGGCCGCTGTCGAGCAGCGCGTCGCGGGCGAGTTCGCCGACAATTTCGTCGTCGTCGGCAATGATGATTCGCGCCATGTCGAACGCCCGATGTGAAAGGTGAAATGAGTCTGACGGCGAAGCGTTAACGACGCGATAACAGTGCCGGCGACGCGGGAGGCGAGCGCCGCGCCTTCTACGCGGCTTGGCGGAAGGTTGCGACTGCGGCCCGCGCGCGCTCGGCGCGGTCGTTCTCGGAGCAGGCGAGGAACCCGTCCTCTAACTCCTTGGCGCGCTCGCCGAGCTCCGCCTCGCCGAACAGTGCGGCCACCCCGGCGAGCTTGTGCAGCAGCCCGGCCGCTTGCGCCATTGCTTCCTCATCGGGCCAATCGAGCGCGGCGACCTGTTCAAGCAAGTGCAAGGTGTCCGCCTTGCGCGCGATGTAGCGTTCGAGCAGTCTTGGACTGACGGCGGGGCGGACCGGCGCGGTCGGGTTTGCGCCGACGTACCGCGTGAGCACGGCCGTGAGGTCGCGCACCCGGACCGGCTTGGCGAGATGCGCCTGCATTCCAGCGGCCAGGCAGGCCTGGACGTCTTCGGCGTACGCATTGGCCGTCAGTGCCACGATCGGCAGCGCCTCGGCCGAGCGCCCCGACGCGCGCAGCCGCCGGGTCGCCTCCAGCCCGTCGACCTCGGGCATCTGCATGTCCATCAGCACCAGCCGGAAGGGCAGCCCCGCCCGCTCCGCTTCCTTGATCATCGCGATCGCCTCCGCGCCGTTCGACGCGAGCGCGGGCTCCATTCCTGCGCGCGCGGCCATGGCGACGATCAGCTCCTGGTTGATGTCGTGGTCCTCCGCGATCAGCACGCGCGGCTTGCGCACCGTCGCTCCGGCTGGCGGCGAGGCGAGGTCCGTTTCGGTCGGGGCGGCCGCGATCTGCGCTTCCCGAAGCGGTAGGCGGACCGTGAAGGTCGTGCCCGCGCCGACCGCGCTTGCCACCGCGATGGAGCCGCCCATCAGGCGCGCGAGCTCGCCGCTGATGCTGAGGCCCAGGCCCGTCCCGCCGTAAAGCTTCGCCGTGGACTCGTCGGCCTGGGCGAACTGGTCGAAGATCGCGCCCAGCCGCTCCGCCGGGATGCCGATGCCAGTGTCCGTCACGTCGATCCGTACGTCCCCACCCTCAGCCGTGGCTTTCACGGTGATCGAGCCGTGCTCGGTGAACTTCACCGCGTTGCCGATGAGGTTCAGCATCACCTGCCGAAGGCGGAGCGTGTCGCCGACGATGCGGGGCGGAACCGCTGGGTCGACCGCAGCAGAAATCGCGACGTTCTTGGCCCCGGCCGTCGGGGCCATCAGATCCGCGCAACGTCGGAGAACATGGCGCAGGTCAACCGGCTCCGCTGCGATGCGCATCTTGCCAGGCTCGATCTTGGATGCGTCAAGGATGTCGTTGAGGAGGCGCATCATCGAGCGGCCGGACTCCGCGATCAGCTCCACGTGCCGGCGCTGATCCGACTGGAGATCGCCGGACAGCACGAGTTCGGTAAAGCCCAGCACGCCGTTCATCGGCGTGCGGATCTCGTGACTCATGTTGGCGAGAAAGCTGGCCTTGACCCGGGCGGCACCCTCGGCCTTGTCGCGGGCTGCGACCAGTTCGGCTTCGAGTTCCTTTCGGCGGTCGATGTCGCGGATCGCGGAGATGACGCCGCCGCTCTCGTCGCCCGGCGCTCGCCAGACCCTCATATGCGACTCCAGCCAGCACCAATCGCCCCCCTTGTGCCGCAACCGGTACTCGACGGTGACGGCGTTTTCCTGGCCGCTAACGAGCGTCATATGCGCCGCGTGGACGGCTTGGCCGTCTTCCGTGTGAATGAACTCGCCGCAATGCCGCCCGATCAGCTCGTGGGGATCATAGCCGCACAATTCGATGCACGACGGCGACGCGTAGAGAACAGACCCGCCTTCATCGGTGCGAAGCACCACATCGGTCGCGTTGTCGGCAAGTAAGCGGTAACGGCGTTCGCTCTCCCGCGCCGTGCGGGCGGCGCGCAACGCCGTTTCGCGGGCGCGCAACATGGCCGCCGTTGTCACCGCGACCAGCAGGAGGAGAAGTCCGGCAAGGCCCCGCATCACACGCCCGTCACGCCCGATCCGGGCAGCCGCCGCGTTGTTGCGCGCCTCTCGGATGCCGAGCAGGCGCCGCTCCTCGGCTTTGATCGCATCAAGTACGCTGCTTGTGCTTTCCAGGGTCTCGCGCTCGCGCCCGACGCGGACCGCCGCCAACGCTTGCCCGGTCTCGCCCGCTGTCATCCGCTCCACCACCGGTGCGGACGCTCCGGCGAAGGCGAGCACACGGTGGTCCAGCTCCGCCAGCCGACGCTGCTGCGACGCGTTGTCGCGCGTCAGCCAGCGAACCCGCCGCGCGATGGCCCGATAATCGGACAGTCCGCGTTCATAAGTTGCGAGCGCCCCCGCACGGCCCGTGACGACATAGCCGCGCTCGCCGCGCAACGACTTGTTCAACGCGGTGTCGAGCCGTTCGGCGTCGATCAGGACGTCAAGCGTGTGGGTGCGCCACCATTGCGCCCGCTCTTGCGCTTCCCGTGCCGCGCCGACATTCCAGACCAGCGCGAGCGAAAGCGCCGTCAGGGCGATGACCCCGCAGAACCACGCGGACCACCGCCAGCGCGCTCCGGCCCGGCTTTCGCCCGCATGCTCGCCACCAG
>CAXSEO010000291.1:0-4424 GCA_964235525.1 uncultured Sphingomonas sp.
TACTCGCTTTACGCTGTTATAGGCGCGATTGGGGAGCAGCGAGCCGAAGCTGTTCTCCGACAGATGCTCGATCTCGACTCGCCCGGTCAGCGACTCGCGCAGCTGCTTGGTATGATAGACGGGTCGTCCGGACAGCGCGGCAGCGGCGAGCAGGCGCTCCCACGCGTCGTCATGGTCGTGGCGCAGGTCAGCCACGATCACCCCGCCGGGATCGCTCGGAAGCTCTGGCCGTGACAGCGGCACCCACTCCACCCGCGGCGTGTCTTTCAAGATCGACAGGTTGCCGTTCGGTACGAAATACATCCGCCGCGGCCCGGACCGCTCCCCGACGTACCAGAGGATGAAAATCATCGCGATCGACGCGACATAACCGGTCAGCAGCATCGAGCCGCTGTACGGCAGCCGAAACCCGAGCATGGTCACCGCCGCCAGCGCGAACGTCACCGAGCAGGCCGGCATGATGTACGCGAACCCGCGCGTGCCGGGATAGGCAGTAAAGCGGCGGAACGCGACCAGCGCGATCAGCGCCGCCGAGAGCGCCGCCATCTGAGTGATGCGCGTCCCGACGAGCGACGTCTGCCACGCGCCGGTGACCAGCGGCGGCAGCAACGGCACCAGCAACGCCGCCAGCCCGACCGTCGCCGCCTGGAACGGCAGGCGCTCGACCAATCGCGGCCCCGCGCGCGGAGTGATATACCGAGCGGTCAACAACAGTGTTCATCTCCGTGCGCTGCCGCACGCGCATGACGCGCGAGGTCGGCAACAAGCTCCTAAGGTACGAGGCAAATTGCCGTTCGGACCTTAACCTATACTTATATAGTTCGTGCGGCTCTCATTCTGAGACCAGATCAGCTATCTTCCGAAGGCTAGGGCTGCTTGGCGCGGGACGCGCGCGCGACCGAACGGGTTGATTTCGAGCGTGTCTTCGCCGATGGCGCACTCGGCATTAGCCCTGCCGCGCCATTGGCGACAAGCCCCACCCTGCCCGGCGCAGGCTCGCGAAGAGATCAGCTGATGCCCGACAACAGGACGATCGTGGTCGTGGGACTGGGCTATGTCGGGCTGCCGCTCGCGGTCGCGCTGGCCGGGACGGCGCATTGCTGGGGTCTCGACATCGACCGTCGGCGCGTCGACGAGCTCCGCCGCGGGCACGACCGGACCGGCGAGATCGACGCCGCGCGGCTTTCGGCCAGCACGCTCGAGCTGACGAGCGACCCCGCCGCCTGCCCGCCCGCTGACGTCTATATCGTCACCGTGCCGACGCCGGTTGACGCGGCGAACCGCCCCGACCTGTCGATCGTGCTCGCCGCGACGCGCACGGTGGCGGCGATGCTCGACGCAGCGCGGACCCCGATCGTGGTCTATGAGAGCACCGTCTATCCCGGCGTCACCGAGGAGCTGTGCGGCCCCGAGCTGGAGCGGGTCAGCGGGCTCGTCTGCGGGCGAGACTTCTTCCTCGCCTACTCGCCCGAGCGGATCAATCCCGGCGACCGCGAACATACCATCGACCGCATCACCAAGGTCGTCGCGGGTCAGACCCCGGCGGTGCTCGACACCGTCGCCGACCTGTACGGCGCAATCACCAGTGGCGGGGTGTTCCGCGCTGCCTCGATCAAGGCGGCGGAGGCGGCCAAGGTGATCGAGAACGCGCAGCGTGATCTCAACATCGCGTTCATGAACGAGATCGCGGCGATCTTCGCGCGCATGGACCTGTCGGTGTGGGACGTGCTGGCGGCGGCGAACACGAAGTGGAACTTCCTGCCCTTCCAGCCGGGGCTGGTCGGCGGCCACTGTATCGGCGTCGACCCCTATTACCTCAGCCACCGCGCCGAGCAGCTCGGCTATCACCCGCAGGTGATCCTGTCCGGGCGCGCGACCAACGACGGCATGGCGGAGTGGGTCGCGGGCGCGATCCATGCGCGCGCGGGCAAGGCGGGTACAGCGCTGGTGCTGGGGCTGACGTTCAAGGAGAACGTCCCCGACCTTCGCAACTCCAAGGTCGCGGACCTGATCGCAGGCTTGGTGCGGCGCGGCCACGCGGTCACCGTCCACGACCCGCTTGCCGACCCGGCGGAGGCACGCCACGAGTATGGGCTGACGCTCGATGCGGGCGCGCTGGAGCGGACCTACGATCTGGTCGTGCTCGCGGTGCCGCACACGCAGTATGTCGGGATGGGCCGGTCGGGGCTAGAGCAGCTGGTCGCGCCCAGTGGGTTGTTCGCGGATCTGAAAAACGCTTTCGGGCGCGCCGACTCCGAGTCCGGCGTCGCAACCTGGACCTTGTAAGGAACCACCATGCGCGTCCTCGTCACCGGCGTCGCCGGTTTTATCGGCATGAGCCTATCACGCGCGTTGCTGGCGCGAGGCGACAGCGTGATCGGCATCGACAGCGTCAACGACTATTACGACCCGGCGCTCAAGCGCGACCGGCTCGCGGAGCTGACCCGTCTCGGCGGCGATCGCTTCGCCTTCCGGCAGGTCGACTTCGCGGATCATCAGGCGTTAGACGCCGCGCTGGCCGGTGAGGACTTCGACCGCATCGCGCATCTCGGCGCACAGGCGGGGGTGCGCTACTCGATCGAGAACCCGCGCGCGTATGTGCAGGCGAACCTGGTCGGGCATCTCAACCTGCTCGAGATCGCGCGCCACCGCCGGGTGGCGCACATGGTCTATGCCTCGTCCTCGTCCGTCTATGGCGGCAACACGCAGATGCCGTTCAGCGTCGACGATCGCGTCGACCACCCGCTGTCACTCTATGCCGCGACCAAGAAGGCGGACGAGTTGATGAGCGAGACCTACGCGCATCTGTACCGCCTGCCACTGACCGGGCTGCGGTTCTTCACCGTCTATGGGCCGTGGGGTCGCCCAGACATGGCGATGTGGATCTTCACCAAGGCCATTCTGGAAGGTCGCCCGATCACCGTGTTCAACCACGGCGAGATGATGCGCGACTTCACCTATATCGACGATATCGTCGCCGGCGTCGTCGCCTGCCTCGATTCGCCCCCCGCCGACACGGGCGAGGCGCATGCGGGTGGCAGCCGCAGTCCGCACGCGGTCTACAACATCGGCAACAACCGGTCGGAGCAACTCGGCCACATGATCGACCTGATCGAGGCGGCGTGCGGCAAGACCGCGGTCCGTGACCTTCAGCCGATGCAGCCCGGCGACGTGCCCGCCACCTATGCCGATATCGAAGCGATCCGCCGCGACCTCGGCTTCGAGCCACGCGTGACGATCGACATCGGCGTACCGCGCTTCGTCGATTGGTACCGGTCGTATCACGGCGTCTGACGCCATGCCGGACGACGGGCGCCTGCTGCTCGTCAGCGTCTCCGACCCCGCCGCCCCGCCGGGCGGGCGGGAGCTGCTGTACCGCATCAACCGCGCGGTGCTGGAAGAGCTGTTCGGCGAGCGGTTCCGACTGTTCCGCCCCGATGGCGCGCGCGCATCGTCCATCGGAAGCGCGGTACGCGGGCATGTCGACGGCATCGACTCGGGCAGCCTCGACCGGCTGTGCGCCGCGATCGCCGCCGAGCGGGTCACGCGCGTATTCCTCGACGGGTCGAACTTCGGGGTCGCCGCGCGCGCGATCAAGCGGCGTTTCCCGGCGGTGCGCGTCTATACCTTCTTCCACAATGTCGAGGCGCGGTTCTTCTGGGGATCGCTCAAGCTGCGCCGGTCGCCGCGCGCGGCGGCGGTGCTGCTCGCCAACTACGTCGCCGAGCGCGCGGCGGCGCGGTGGAGCGATGTCCGCATCTGCCTCAGCGAACGCGACAGCGCAGGGCTGAAACGCTGGTACGGCCGCACGGCTGACGCGATCGCGCCGATGGTGCTCTCCGACAAACTCCCGCCCGGCCCCCGGCCTGTCCGAGCGCCCGGTGTAGAACCTTATGCGCTGTTCGTCGGCAGCGCGTTCTACGCCAATGTCGAGGGGCTGCGCTGGTGGGCGCGCGAGGTCGCGCCGCACCTCCCAATCCGCACGGTGGTGGTCGGGCGTGGGATGGAGGTGCTCCGCGACGAGCTGGCAGCGAGCACGCAAGTCGAGCTGGTCGGCGCCGTCGACGACCTCGCCCCCTGGTATCGCGACGCCGCCTTCGCGATCGCGCCGATCTTCGACGGCTCGGGGATGAAGACCAAGGTCGCCGAAGCGCTGATGTTCGGCAAGCGCGTGATCGGCACCCCCGAGGCGTTCTCGGGCTACGAGGCCGAGGTCGTCGCCTCCGGCTGGTGCCGCGCGGATGCGGACGGCTTGGTCGCGGCGGTGGCGGAGGCGAGCGCCCGCGCCCTGCCCGCCTTCGATCCGGCGCTGCGCGCGCTTTACGAGCGGTCGCACTCATATCCTGCCGCGCGCGCGCGACTGGCGGCGTTGCTGGATGTCGAAAGCAAGGCTTAGCGCCTGCTCCAGGATTCGGTATCACGCG
>CAXSEO010000292.1:0-4422 GCA_964235525.1 uncultured Sphingomonas sp.
CGAAATCAGGGCCCCCTCGCCGAGGACATTATTAGCTGGCACCCCCTGGCGCTCGGCGAGGACTCGCTACTCTGCGAGTTCGACTCGGCCGCGTCGGACCCGTTGGTCAAGGGGGCGGCGAACATCTGTTACAAGGGTACCATCCAAGTTATTCGTCGCCTCAACCCGGCGCCTTTCATCAAGGTCAATCTCATGTGCGCTATCGCCGATTTTCCCTCCTTCGAGGCCTATGCATCGTGGAATGGCCTTACGAAAAAGCTCTTCACCGCCTGTCCGGCGAAAGGCCACGACGTGGTGAGTCTGATCTGGGGCGTCCGAAATCTTGAGATGCATAGCGTTATTTTCCCCTGAACGGCGACGGTCGCGCATCGGCGGCTGGCGTTGTTGGAGCGGATAGCGGAACAGGGCGGGAACGTACTCGTTCCGGAGGTCCGCCCCATGCCCGCCATGTCGCCCCAGCAGCGCCGGCAATGCCGCCGCTTCCTCGCCGAGCTCAGGCGGACGGGTAACGTCGCGCTGTCGGCAAAGCAGGCGGGGGTAAGTCCGGCGACGCTCCATGACCGCCGCCGGGCTTACCCCGCTTTCGCCACCGAGTGGGCGGCCGCGCTCGCCTTTGCGCGCGCGACGCTGGCGGAGCAGGGGAGCGCGCCCGCCACCCGCTCCAAAGCGTCGCGCGGCGAGTATCTGGTCGCAAAAGGCTTTGGCGGCGAGTTGCAGGTCAAGCGCGCGAACCCGCGATACCTGTCGGACGAAGGCGAGCGCGTGTTTCTTCAAACGTTCGCCGCAACGTGCAACGTCCGGCTTGCCTGCCGCGCCGCCGGGGTCGCCCCGACCAACATCTACGCACGCCGCCGACGCTCCGATCGTTTTGCGGATCGCATGGACGCCGCGCTCGCGCAGGGGCACGAGCGGCTGGAGTTCGCGCTGATGGAGGGGGCGCTGTGTTCGCTCGCGCCCGACGAGATGGCCGCGCACTGGGCCGAGCTGGGCGTGGAACCTCCCTCGCCGCTGACGGTGATGACCTTCGATCAGGTCATCATCTCGATGGGGATGCACATGAAGCGCGTGGCGCTGGGGCAGAAGCGTCGGGCGCATAACGCGCACGAGACCACCGCCGAGGAGACGGACGCGGCGATAACGAAGCTGCTGGATAATCTCGACAAGCGCAAGCGGGCGCTGGAGAAGGTCGACTGGGAGACGGGGGGAGGCGCGGGTGATTGGGGCGGACTCGCCGACAGCCATTGAGCGAAGTGGTGGCGCGCTCGGGATCGCGGAGGTACCAGAGGCGACACCTGTACCTGCTTCGACCGCGCGGATTCGTGCGCTGAGCTAGAAGGGGCGTCGCGGCAAAGCCGCGCCGTGACGTCGAACGGGTTCGTCTTGCGGCTTGCGCCGCGCGGCGACCCGCCGTCCGGTAGCGGCAATGCGCTTCGCGCATCGGCGGGGACGTGGCCGCGCCTGCTACGCGACTTGCGTAGCGACTACTTCTTCCGGTTCCCTCAACACGTACCCCCGCCCCCACACCGTCTCGATATAGTTCTCGCCGTCGCACGCCATGCTGAGCTTCTTGCGGAGCTTGCAGATGAACACATCGATGATCTTGAGCTCGGGCTCGTCCATCCCGCCGTACAGGTGGTTGAGGAACATCTCTTTGGTCAGCGTCGTGCCCTTGCGGAGCGAGAGCAGCTCCAGCATCGCATATTCCTTGCCGGTCAGGTGGACGCGCGCGCCGTCGACCTCCACCGTCTTGGCGTCGAGGTTGACCGCCAGCTTGCCCGTGCGGATCACCGATTGGGAGTGGCCCTTGGAGCGGCGGACGACCGCGTGGATGCGTGCGACCAGCTCCTCGCGGTGGAACGGCTTGGTGACGTAATCGTCCGCGCCGAACCCGAACGAGCGGATCTTGCTGTCCATCTCATTGACCCCCGACAGGATCAGCACCGGCGTCGCCACCCGCGCGACCCGCAGCTTCTTGAGCACGTCATAGCCGTGCATGTCGGGCAGGTTGAGATCGAGCAGGATGATGTCGTAGTCATACAGCTTGCCGAGATCGAGGCCCTCTTCACCAAGGTCGGTGGTGTAGATGTTGAAGCCCTCGGTGGTGAGCATCAGCTCGATCGCCTTGGCGGTGGTGGGCTCGTCCTCGATCAACAGCACGCGCATCTTGTAGTCCCCCGTTGGCGAGCCCGCGTACGTCACCCCTGACGCGGGCCGTTGCGGAATTGTTTAACCACCAGACTTCTGAACGCAAAAGGTTAATTCGGGATTAAGGCAGCTCGGCCCGCGAGTCGCGTGCGATCAGCGGCTCATGCTCGGCGCGCGGGACGTCCTCGCCCAGCACCTCGCGCAGGTACAGGCTGCGGACCAGCGTGAACCCCACGACCAGCAGCGCGGCGGAGAAGAACAGCCCGAACACGCCGAACACCGCCCCGATCGACAGGATCGCGAACAGGGTGACCGCAGGCGGGATCGAGATCACGCGGTTGGTGACATAGGGGGTGATGAAGTTGGTCTGCACCAGCCGCACCAGCGCATAGGCGACCAGCGTGCCGACGACCGGGCCGGTACCCGCGGTCCCCGCCAGTCCCAGCGCGGGCAGCATCGCGGCGGTCGGGCCGACATAGGGGATGAACTCCGACAGGCCCGCGAGCAGCCCAAGCGCAGCCGCGCTCGGCACCCCCGCGATGCTCAGGCCGACGCCGATCAGCACGCCCATCGTCGTCATCTGGATGAGCTGCGCGCGCAACCACAGCTTGAGCGTCGCGGCGGTGTCGAACAGCGCATCCTCGAACGCGGGCCGCTTGTCGGGCGGGACCAGCAGCAGGAAGCCGCGCTCGTAGACGCCCGGATTGGCGGCGAAGAACAAGGCCCCGACGAGCAGCAGCAGGAAATTCAGGATCAGCTCGCCGCCGCCCAGCACCAGCCCCGACAGGTCGCGCGCGACCTGCGAGCCCGCGAACGCGGCGTTGATCGCGTCGACCAGCTTGGCCCCGACCGGCGACTGGCTGGCCCAGGCGAACAGCTGGCGAAGCAGCGTCGGCAACTGGGTCACCAGCGCGTTGATCTGCGCGCCGAACTGGACGCCGAACAGCCAGAACAGGAACGCGAAGAGCGCCAGGACGGCCGCGATCGCCGCGCCCAGCGCGGTACGGCGCGGCACGCGGATGCTTACGAAAAGGTCGGCGATGGCATGGATGGCGATCGCCCCCAGCACCGAACCAAAGGCGAGGATCAGCAAATTGCCCATCTTGTAGAGCGCGCCCGCCAACGCGAGGAGCAGCACCGCGATCACCACCCGGCGCACGAAGCGAGCGTCGTCCGCGTCCGGCTTCAGCCGCGCGCGGAGGCTCGGTTCGGTCGGGGGGGGCTCGCTCACGGGCCGCCCCATGCCAGAGCAAGCGCACGAAGGGTAGCGACTCCGCGCTACTCCGTGCCGGTCGTTTGTCGCGAACTGTATCCGCGCTTCCCTTTCCGCGCCCGCGCGCCGCCCTATCTTGGCGGCATGATCGACAAACGACCTTTCGACACGCTCGGCCATGCCGACCATGGCTGGCTCGACGCGCGGCACCATTTCTCGTTCGCGAACTACCACGATCCGCGCCGGATGGGCTGGGGCGCGATCCGGGTGTGGAACGATGACCGGATCGAGGGCGGAGCGGGCTTCCCCGCGCACCCGCATCGCGACATGGAGATCATCACCTATGTCCGCTCCGGCGCAATTACGCATCGCGACTCGCTGGGCAACGAGGGCCGCACTGCTGCTGGCGATGTGCAGGTGATGAGCGCGGGCACCGGCGTGCGCCACGCCGAGTTCAACCTCGAGGACGAGGCGACGACGCTGTTCCAGATCTGGATCGAGCCGCGCGCGGCGGGCGGCGAACCCGGTTGGGGCGCGAAGCCCTTCCCTGAAGGCGATCGCAGCGGCCGGTTCGTGACGCTGGCGAGCGGCTTCGCCGAGGACACGGACGCGCTGCCGATCCGCGCCGACGCGCGGGTGCTCGGCGCGCGGCTGGCGAAGGGCGGGACGCTCACCCACCATGTCGGCGCCGGTCGCCACGCTTATCTCGTCCCCGCGACCGGCGCGCTGGAGGTGGACGGGGTGCGCGTCGACGCGCGCGACGGGGCGGCGCTGAGCGGGAATGGAATCGTGACGATCACGGCGCTGGAAGACAGCGAGATCGTTCTGGTGGACGCGAACTGAAGGAGTGTCTCATGACCAAGGTGCTAGTGCTTTATTACTCGTCCTACGGCCATTGCGAGCAGCTGGCCGACGCTGTCGCGGAGGGCGCGCGCCAGGGTGGCGCACAGGTCGACATCCGCCGGGTCGCCGAGACCGCGCCGCCGGAGGTGGTCGAGTCCGCCCATTTCAAGACCGACACCAGCCACCCGGTGATCGAAGGGCCGTACAAGCTGACCGAGTAT
>CAXSEO010000293.1:0-4420 GCA_964235525.1 uncultured Sphingomonas sp.
CAAGGCGGAGGAGGCCGCTCGCGCGCGGCGCTGGCGGCTGGGCACGATCGGCGTCGGCATCGGCTCCGCCGCGGTTGCCGCCGCGGTGCTGTATGCGCGACGGGATCGTGACTGACGCGCACGCCGTCGCGCGGGCGCGGCGGTGGTTCCGGTGCTTGGGCCAAACGCCGGTCGAGCATGGCGCAGTAACGGTGATTGCAACGCCGGAGCACCCCGATGTGTGGGACGCGAACTTCGCAATGGCGGGCACCGGCGCGACGTCCGCCGATCTGTTCACCGCACTCGACAAAATGTTCGAACGAGCGGCCCCGCGCATGGTGATTGCGGATCTTCTCACCCCGCCCGAGGTGGAGGCGGCGCTCCCGCTCGCCAAGTTCGCGCAGCGGCAGCAGGCGGTAGAGATGATCGCTCGCGGGCCGGTCGTCTCGCCGCGTCCGCTCGCGGCGGTAGAGCTGCGTCGGGTCGATGACGCTGCGAGCTGGGCCGCCTATGCCGAGCTGGTCCGCGCGGACCATCGCGAGGGCGATCGGACGGGCGCCATCGACGACGTGGTCAGCGCCGGGCTGCTCGATCTCATGCGCCGGCGCCCGCCGCCATGCGATAACTGGCTGCTGGTCGAGGATGGGGAGCCGGTCGGCTATGGCTCGACCGCCGCCAGTCCGGGCGGGCTCGGGCTGATCGAGAACCTGTTCACCCGCCCCGACCGTCGCGCGCGGGGACTGATGAGCGCCTTCATCGTCGTCGCCGCCGAGCAGCTTCGGCGCGTGGGCTGCACGGGCGTGTTCCTCGACGCGCACGCCGACGCCGCGCCGCAGCAGCTGTACGCCGCGCTCAGCTTCGCGCCCGTTGCGCTGACGCGGACGTGGGCGCAGAACATCGCTGTTCCTTCCTGAGGCGAGGTATTCGATGCGCGCGATTAAAGCCGCCCTGCTGTTCAGTGTCCTCGGCCTGCCCGGGACCGTCCGCGCGCAGCCCGCCCCGACCACGGCCGTCCCGCCGCTCGCCTTTAGCGAGCGCACACTGGCCAACGGCTTGCGCGTCTATGCGCTGCGCGACACGGGCACGTCCAACGTCGCCATCCAGGTATGGTATGACGTCGGCGGCAAGGACGATCCCGCCGGTCGCTCGGGCTTCGCGCATCTGTTCGAGCATCTGATGTTCAAAGCGACGCGCAACCTCGTATCCGAGCAGTTCGACCGGCTGACCGAGGACGTGGGTGGCGCGAATAACGCGTCCACCAACGACGACTTCACCGATTATTACGAGGTCGTCCCCGCCAACCACCTCCAGCGGCTGTTGTTCGCCGAGGCGGACCGGATGGCGAGCCTGGTGGTCGAGCCCGCGAGCTTCGCCTCCGAGCGCAACGTGGTGGAGGAGGAATACCGCCTCCGCACCCTCGCCCAGCCCTATGGCAAGCTGTTCAACACCTATCTGCCCGCGATCTCGTACACGACGCACCCCTACGCGCGCGGGGTGATCGGCAGCATCCCGAACCTCGACAGCGCGACCATCGACGACGTGCGCGCCTTCCACGCCACCTATTACCGGCCGGACAACGCGGTGCTGGTCGTGTCGGGGAACTTCGACCCGGCGCAGCTCGACCGCTGGGTCGACCAGTATTTCGCCGGGATCAAACGCCCGTCCACGCCGATCCCGCGCGTTACCGTGACCGAGCCGGTCCGCGCCGCGCCGGTCACACGCACGGTATACGAACCGAACACGCCGCTGCCCGCCGTACTGCTGAGCTATCCGGTGCCGCCCGACAACGCGCCGGACGTGCCCGCGCTGATCGTGCTGGCGGCCATCCTGGGGACCGGAGACAGCTCGCGGCTGTACCAGTCGCTCGTCTATCGCCAGCAGCTCGCGCAGCAAGTGCAGGTGGAGGTCGACGGGCGCCAACAGGCGGGCGTGCTGACCGTATTCGCGGTGCTCGCCAACGGCAAGGACGCGGCTACCGGCGAGGCGGCGCTGCGGACGGAGATCGCCCGGCTGCGCGACGTGCCCGCCACCGCCGCCGAACTCGCCCGCGCGAAGAACCAGCTGCTCACCGCGGCGACCGAGGAGCGCGAGACGCCCGAGGGAAAGTCGCGCGTACTCGCCCGCGCGGTGATCGTCGACGGCGACCCGCGCGCGAGCGACCGCCAGCTCGCCGCCATCGCGCGGGTCACCGCCGCCGATGTGCAGCGGGTCGCGCGGCTGTACCTCGCCGACAACCGCTCGGCGACGATCCGCTACCTGCCGCAGAAGGCCAAGCCCGCCACCGCGCCAGCCGAGACAATCGCGGTCGCGTCGACGGTGCAGGCGCGCGCGTTGGTGGTCCCCGCCGACCTCGCGATCGTCACGCCCGCGCCCGCCGCCGAGCGCGTCCCGCCGCCCGCGCCCGGCGCGCCGGTCACCCCCACGCTGCCCCGCCCTGTCGAGACGGTGCTGGCGAACGGGATGCACCTGGTCACGGTCGAGCGCCATGACCTGCCGCTGGTCACCGCCAGTCTGGTCGCGGGCGTGGGCGGCGCGCTTGATCCGGCGGGGCACGCGGGTACGGCCGCGATCGCCGCCGACCTCATCACCAAAGGCACGACCACCCGCTCCGCCACCCAGATCGCGGCGGCGGCGGAGTCGCTCGGCGCGTCGCTCGAGGCAGGGGCAGACCGCGACGGCAGCACGCTGGGGATGACCGTCCGCACCGAGGGGCTCGCGCCCGCGCTGGGCATCATGGCCGACGTGGTGGAGCACCCGACGCTGGCCGCCGACGAGCTGGAGCGGCTCCGCACGCAGGCGGTGGACGCGCAGACCGTGGCGTTGAAGCAGCCCGGCCGGCTCGCGGGCGCGGTCGCCAACCGGGTGGTGTTCGGCGAGACGGGGTACGGCACCGTCCTGAACGGCACGCCCGCGTCGCTCAAGGCGATCACGCGCGCGGACGTGCAGGCGACCTATGCGCGGACATGGCGGCCGGAGCGGACGACGCTGGTGATGGTCGGCGACATCACCCCGGCGGCGGCGCGCGCAGCCGCGGAGCGGGCGTTCGGCGGGTGGAGCGCTCCTGCCGCTCCGGTCGCCGCACCCGCGGTGGCGGGCGCTCCCGCCACCGCCCAGCGCGTGATCGTGGTCGACATGCCCGACGCGGGTCAGGCGGGAGTGGTGGTCGCGCGCTCCGCGATCAGGCGCAACGACCCCGCTTACTACCCGGCGGAGCTCGCCAACGCGGTGCTGGGCGGCGGCTTCTCGTCGCGGCTCAACCAGGAGGTGCGGATCAAGCGCGGGCTTGCCTATGGCGCATCGAGCAGCCTGTCGGCGCGGCGCTCCGCCGGGCTGGTCGCCGCCGCGACCCAGACCAAGAACCCGTCCGCCGCCGAGGTCGCGCAGCTGATGGTCGCCGAGCTGCACCGGCTGGGCGGCGACCCCGCCCCGACCGCCGCCGAGCTCGACGCGCGCAAGGCGGCGCTGGTCGGCGAGTTCGGGCGCAGCACGGAGACGACCGCCGGGCTGGCGGGGCTGGTCGACGGTTATGTCGTCGAGCAGGTGCCGCTCGCCGAGCTGCAACGCTATGCGGGCACGGTGGAGGCGATCCCGCCCGGCGAGGTGGAGCGAACCGCCGCCCGGCTGTTCGACCCCGCCGCCGCGACCATCGTGGTGGTGGGCGATGCCAAGCAGTTCATCGAACCGCTGCGAAAGGCCTATCCGCAGCTCGAGCTGATCCCGGTCGCGTCGCTGAACTTGGAGCGAGCGGCGCTCCGGTAAGCTGTCCCGCCCCGGGACAGCACGGATTGCGGGGCGGAAGCGTTCACGAAAGCGCGCTATGCGGCATGTTCGATGGCTATCAGACGGACCAAGGAATGGTGGAGCACGGCGGCGCTGGCGGGCATGGGCCTGCCGGTCGCGGCCGTGATCAGCGTTGTCGCCACGCGGTCGGGCGTGCCGGCGCAGCCCGCTCCCGACCCGAAAGTTCTTGCCGCCGAAAGCCGCAGCGTCAGCGCGACGGCCCTGCCCGCCGCGACCTACGACGCAGCCCCCGCGCAAGGCACCACCGGCACCGTCGCTCCCCCGCCCGAGCCGATCGCGGCGCAAGTCGATCCCGGTGAGGCCACCGTCACTCCCGCCCGCGCCTTCTCCACCCGCCACGCTTCCGCGCTCGACCGGGGCCGCGCGCTCGAATGCCTGACCGCCGCGATCTACTATGAGGCGGCGAGCGAGAGCGACGACGGCGAGCGCGCGGTGGCGCAGGTCGTGCTCAACCGCGTCCGTCACCCCGCGTTTCCGGCGACGGTGTGCGGGGTCGTGTATCAGGGATCGGAGAAGCACGGCTGTCAGTTCAGCTTCGCTTGCGACGGATCGGTAGCGCGCGACCGGTCGCGCATCGGCTGGGCGCGCGCGATGCGCGTCGCGGCCGAAGCGCTGACCGGGCAGGTGTTCGCGCCCGTTG
>CAXSEO010000294.1:0-4413 GCA_964235525.1 uncultured Sphingomonas sp.
ACCATTACCCGCCCGACGCCCGCGCGCGGGTCAGCGCGGCGCTGGTCCGCACGATCGAGACCGGCGCGATGTTCGATATCGAAGAGGATTTCTACACCGCGCGCGGCGAACGCCGCCGCCTCCACGCCACCGCCGAACTTGAGAGCGCGAACGGCCAACCCGTCGCCATCGTCGGCGTGGTGCAGGACGTCACCGACCGCTACGCGATGGAGAGCAGGCTTCGTCACGCCGCCGATACGGATCCGCTGACCGGCATCGCCAATCGCGCCGCGTTCGACCGGCTGCTCGACGAGGCGCTGGCCCGGACGGACGACGCGGGCACGCCGTTGATGCTCGCTCTGGTCGATCTGGACGGATTCAAACTCATCAACGATACGTTCGGGCACCTCGCTGGCGACGACGTCCTGCGCCATTGCGCGGCCGCGCTGGAGAGTTCCTGGCTGCTCGGCGGGGTCGCCGCGCGGCTCGGCGGGGACGAGTTCGCGGTAATCATCGAGAATGCGGGCCTGTGCGCCGCGCCGGATCGGCTCCGCGCGCGGCTGGAGGAGGCGCTGCGCCTGCCGGTCACGACCGGCGGCATGACCGTGCTGGCGACGGGCACTGTCGGCCTCGCCCCCGCCGCAGCCGAGTCGCTCGGCGCGCGCGAGCTGATCTGCCGCGCCGACGCGGACCTCTATGCCGCCAAGCGCGCGCGGGTGGGCGATCGTCGCGCGGGCGAGCGACGGGCCGGGTAGCCTTTCCGACGGCACGCCCCGGCATTGGCCAGCGAGTCGCGACCGCCTATCTGCCGGGCATGTCCCGCGCCCGCGTCCTCCTGCTCAACGCCGCGCTAGGACCGCTCGACTATCGGATTCCGCACGGCATGGCGGTCGAGCCCGGCTCGATCGTCACCGCCCCGCTCGGGCCCCGCCAGCTGCCCGGCGTGGTATGGGAGGCCGAGCACATGCCTTCCGACGCGGAGGTCGGCGACAACCGCCTCCGCCCGTTGCTGGCCGTCGCCGACTTACCGCCGCTCGGCGCGCCGCTCCGCCGCCTGATCGAGTGGACCGCCGACTATTACCTCGCCCCGCCTGCCGCCGTGCTGCGGATGGCGCTCGCGTCCGGGTCCGCGCTGGAGGGCGCGCCGACCATCGTCGAATATCGCGCGACCGGCGAGACGCCGCCGCGCCTCACGCCCCAGCGTACGCAGGCGCTGGAGCGGATCGGCGACCGGCAGGGGTTGATCCGCGAGCTCGCCACGATCGCGAACGTGTCGGAAGGCGTGGTGCGCGGGCTGGTCAAGGCGGGCGCGCTGACGGCGGTGGTGGTCGACACCGACAGCCCGTTCCCCGTCCCCGACCCGGCGCACGCGCCGCCCGCGCTCTCCGCCGACCAGCAAGCGGCGGCGGACGCGCTCACCCGCGACGTCGACGCGCGTGCCTTCGCGCCCACATTGCTCGACGGCGTCACCGGGTCGGGCAAGACCGAGGTGTATTTCGAAGCGGTAGCGGCCGCCATCCGGGCCGGGCGACAGACCTTGGTGCTGCTTCCGGAGATCGCACTCACCGAGCCGTTCCTGCAGCGTTTCCACGCGCGCTTCGGGTGCGAGCCGGTGCCATGGCACTCCGGGCTGCGCTCGACCCAGCGCCGCCGCGCGTGGCGCGCGATCGCCAGCGGCGAGGCGCTGGTGACGGTGGGCGCGCGCTCGGCGCTGTTCCTGCCGTATCGCGACCTTGGCCTGCTGGTGGTGGACGAGGCGCATGAGACCAGCTTCAAGCAGGAGGAGGGCGTCCACTACCACGCCCGCGACGTCGCGGTGATGCGGGGGCGGTTCGAGAGGTGCCCGGTGGTGCTCGCCTCCGCCACGCCTGCGATCGAGACGCGGCAGCAGGTCGCGCTGGGGCGCTACGCCGAGCTTCAATTGCCCGACCGCTTCGGCCCCGCCGAGCTGCCCGCGATCGCGGCGATCGACCTCATCCGCGAGCCGCCCGAGCGCGGGCGCTGGCTCAGCCCCCGGCTGGTCAAGTCGCTCGAGGAGACGCTGGCCAAACGCGAGCAGGCGTTGCTGTTCCTCAACCGGCGCGGCTATGCGCCGCTGACGCTGTGCCGCACCTGCGGGCACCGGTTTCAGTGCCCGAACTGCACCGCCTGGATGGTCGAGCACCGGCTCGTGCGCCGTCTCGCCTGTCACCATTGCGGCCATGTCGTGCCGACGCCGCGAGTCTGCCCCGAGTGCGCGGGCGAGGACACGCTGGTGCCCTGCGGCCCCGGCGTCGAGCGGATCGCGGACGAGGTCGCGGCGCTGTTCCCCGAGGCGCGCACCGCGATCGTCACTTCCGACACGATCTGGTCGCCCGCGAAGGCAGCGGAGTTCGTCGGGCGGATGGACGCGGGCGAGATCGACATCGTCGTCGGCACGCAGCTGGTCACCAAGGGCTACCATTTCCCCAATCTGACGCTGGTCGGCGTGGTCGACGCCGACCTCGGGCTGGAGGGCGGCGACCTGCGCGCCGCCGAGCGCACATTTCAGCAGATCCGCCAGGTCTCGGGCCGCGCGGGACGCGGCGAGAAACCGGGCCAGGTCTTCATCCAGACTCACTCGCCCGGCGCGCGCGTGATGCAGGCGCTGGTGACCGGCGACGCGGACAGCTTCTACGCAGCGGAGACCGAGGCGCGGCGCGAGGCGGGCGCGCCGCCGTTCGGTCGCTACGCCGCGATCATTGTGTCATCGGAGGACCCGCGCTGCGCCGCCGAGACCGCGACGCTGGTCGGGCGGAGCGCGCCGGTGGTCGACGGCATGCACGTCTATGGCCCCGCCCCCGCGCCGCTGGCGATGCTGCGCGGCCGCCACCGCTTCCGCCTGCTCGTCCACGCTCGCCGCGCGCTGGACGTGCAGGACGTGATCCGCGACTGGCTTGGCGCGCTGGAACTGCCGAGCAAGGCGCGCGTGACGGTCGACGTGGACCCGTACAGCTTCCTGTGACGCCCGCTTGAAGCAATCGCGCCCGCGCGATACCCTGCCCTCGAAGAGGGAGGGGTGCGTGGGACTGAAACGGGGATTGCTGGCCGCGGTATTCGGCCTGTTGAGCGCGACGGGCGCGCACGCGACCTGGCAGGAGGCGAGCTCCAAACACTTCGTCGTCTATTCCAACGATACGCCCGAGCATCTGCGCGCCTTCACCGCCAAACTCGAACGCTACGACAAGGCAATGCGGGTGATGCGCGGGCTTGAGGACCCGGCGATCAGTCCCACTCAGCGCGTCACCGTCTATGTCGTCGATAGCGTAGGCGACATCGCGCGGCTGTTCGGCCGCGGCGGAAACGGGATCGCGGGCTTCTACGACCCGCGCGCGTCGGGTCCCGTCGCGTTCGTGCCCCGTCGCGGTGACGGCAACGGGGAGTTCGCCTTATCCCCGGAAGCGATCCTACTTCACGAGTACGCGCACCATTCCATGTTCTCGAACTACGGCACCACCGCGTTCCCGGCCTGGTATGTCGAGGGCTTCGCCGAGTTTAACGCGACCGCAGGCTTCCCGAACGACGGCGGCGTCGTCTTCGGTGCCGTGCCGATGTACCGGCTTTGGGGTATCGCGGGCGTGTCACCGATGAGTGCGCGGCAGCTACTAACCGCCGACCCGAGCCATCTCAGCCCGAAACAACGCGAGTCGATGTACGGGCGCGGCTGGCTGCTCACGCACTATCTCATGACCGACGAGGGGCGCCGGAAGCAGCTCTTCGCCTATTTGAAAGCGATCAACTCGGGCAAGTCCGCCGCCGAGGCGAGCGAGGCGCTCGACGTGAAGACGCTCGACCGCCGCATGGAGGTGTACACGCGCCAGCGCTTATTTGCATTCAAAGTGCCGGCAACCGACCTCGCGATCGGTGACGTCGCGCTGCGCCCGTTGACGCCGGGCGAAGCCGCGGTGATGCCCGCACGCGCGCTGTCGGCGCGCGGCGTCGACGCCAAGACCGCGCCGCGCGTGGTCGCGCTCGCCCGCAAGCTCGCCGCCCCCTACCCGAACGACGTGGCGGCACAGAACGAGCTCGCGGAGGCGGAGCTCGACGCGGGCGACGCGACCGCCTCGCTCGCCGCCGCCCAGCGTGCGCTTGCCGCCGACCCGCACTCGCTTCATGCAATGATCTATCGCGGGCTGGCGGAGCAGGCGCTCGCCGCCAAGGCACCCACCACCGACCCTGCGCGCTGGCAGGCGGTGCGGCATATATTCGTGGTGGCGAACCACGCCGATGATGACGCGCCCTATCCGATGGAGCTGAACTATCTTAGCTACCTCGTCGCCGGTCAGAAGCCGACCGCGAACGCCGAGGAAGGACTGCTCACCGCCGCCGCGCTGGCCCCCTATGACGCCGGGTTGCAGCTGATCGCCGCGCATGTGCTCCTCGGGCGCGACAAGCCGGACGAAGCCCGCGCGGTGT
>CAXSEO010000295.1:0-4397 GCA_964235525.1 uncultured Sphingomonas sp.
CAAGTCGCCTCTGGCGCGAGTCTGAATCCCGCGTGGCTTTTTCGCAAAGCCGAGTTGGCGGTAGAGGCGGCAACTTGACCATCGAGGCACCCATACAGCGCGTGGCGGGCCATTCGAATGGAACTACTTTCCCGGACCCGCCCGTTGGCCGCCGGGCTCCGTACTGAGATGGCGCACTGACGTGGCGCGGTTCACGTTAGAGCTCCCTGACATCGGCGCGGCTACGCCGTTAATCGCTAGCCCGAGAACGCGACGCGGAGCGATATCCAGAAACGGGAAACGCTCTCACTGAAACAAATGGCGCGGGAAGCCTCGCGGACGACTTCGTAAGCCACGACCACCAGTTCCTGCGCATTTGGCACCGCTCTTCACCGATGCACGCCAACGAGGCACGTGGAAAGAGGCGTTCCATCGTCCACTCCACATCGGTTGAAGGATCGAAGCGGACGGGCTTGGCGTACACGGTCATCGAGGTAGGCCGTGTTCAACGATCGAGGTCAGCTCGAGGAGCCGCTACCCGCGCGGTACGTACGTTCTCTTGGCTGGGCCTTGCAGTTAGTTTCATTGCCCGTGAAGAAACACATTGTCCTATCTGGGACTGTCTGACACTCTCCGAGTCGGAGCTTGGATCCGGAACGGGCCAAGCTGTTCCGGCGAAAAGGGGGCGGCGATGTAAGCGAGCTATGGCGCGTTGATCGGCAAATGTGTGAGCGGCGGGAGCACCTTGGCGCTGGCAGCGGCACTACTCGGCGGCGCTGGCGCGTCGGCGCAGGTCGCGGTGCCGCCGCAGAACGTCGACCAGGCGAAAGCTGCACAAGTAACCGACCCCGCCCGCGCTAGCGCGGGGGAGGAGCAGCGGGGCGACCAGGGCGAGGTGGTCGTCACCGGCTCGCGCATTCAGCGCGCTGGCTTCAACGCGCCGACGCCGACTACCGTCCTCGGCGATGCGGAGATCCGTCAAGGCGACCGTCCCAACATCGCGGAGGTGCTCGACGACCAGCCACAGTTCCGCGCGACGTCCACCCCGGCCACCACGACCGGCAACACCAACAACAGCGCGTCCACCGCCGATCTGCGCGGGCTCGGTGCTGTGCGGACGCTCACCTTGCTCAACGGGCACCGGTTTACGGGCAGCAACGACCTCAATACCATCCCGCTGTCGATCATCAAGCGGGTCGACGTGGTGACGGGCGGCGCATCGGCCGCCTACGGCTCGGGCGCGGTCGCGGGCGTCGTCAACATCATCCTCGACGACGCGTTCAAGGGCGCGCTTCTCGGCACTGACCTCGGCGTCTCGTCGCGTGGTGACGACGGGCGGAGGGCGTTCCAGGCGACGCTGGGCCACTCGTTCCTGAACGACCGCCTGCATGTGATGGTCGCGGGCGACTATACCACGGAGGACGGCGCGTTCGGGCGCAATGACCGCCCGAACCTGCGGTCGGCGATCTTCGGGCAGGCCAACGGACAATTCATCCTCGCCAACAACGTCGGTTACACGATCATCAACACCGGCGGTGCGATCATCGGCGGCAAAGCCAACCGGCAGGTGTTCAATCCGGACGGCTCACTCAGTCCGCTGGTTCTGGGCAGCCAGACCAACGGGAGCTTCACCGTCGGCGGCACCAGTCAGAACATCTATGACTTCGTCGCTGTGACCTCGCCCTATGACCGCGAGAACCTCTTTGGACGCGCAAGCTTCGAGATCAGCCCCGCGGCAAAACTTTGGGTCGACGCGAGCTTCAGCCGGGTCCACAATAACTTCCCGTTCTTCCCCGAAACGCCGATCCTGTCGATCAAGGCGGACAACGCGTTCCTCACCCCCACCGCACGGGCGCAACTTGCGGGGCTCGGCGCGACGTTTCCGATCACCGTGGGGCGCATCCTGACCGACATCGGCTCGACGGGGTACATGGGTTATCGCAACGTCAGGCGGAATCTTGAGTTCGCCGGCGGTCTCGACGGCTCGTTCAGCGTGCTCGGTCACGATTTCAAGTATCAGAGCTATTATGACCACGGCGATCTGAGGAGCGACCAGTCGCTGTACAATCAGCGCATCACCGCCAAGTTCAACAACGCGGTAGACGCGGTGCTCGTAAACGGCGTGCCCGTCTGCCGGATCAACGCCACCCAGACCGCCGCCAGTGACCCTGCCTGCGCGCCGCTCGATCTGCTCGGGTCCGGCAATGGCTCGAACTCCGCGGCCGCGCTTGCCTACGCCTTCGGCGCGAACCGGCAGATCACGACGACGCGGCTCGACGCGACGGGCATCAGCCTCAGCGGTTCGCCGTTCAGGACCTGGGCTGGGCCGGTCGACATCGCGCTGGGTGGCGACTTCCGCTGGGAGAGCCTCGCCACCAACTATGTCGATCCGCTTTCGCTCGCGGGTGCATTCGGGTCGTTGAACTTCACCGCTACCAACGGCAAGTTCAACGTCAAGGAAGGTTTCGCCGAACTTAACGTGCCGCTGATCGACGTCGCGAACACGTTGCACTTCGAGGCGAACGGGGCGGCGCGCTACAGCGACTACAGCACCAGCGGGGGCATTTGGTCCTGGAAGTACGGCGGCACAGCAAAGCTGTTCCAGGACTTTCTGCTGCGCGGCAGCTACTCGCGCGACATTCGCTCTCCGACCATCCAGGAGTATTTCACCAATCAGGCGCTGAACCTGACCAATGCCGTCGATCCCTTCGTCCGGACCACCGCTTCCCCGAACGGGACCTCGCTGGCGAACGTGCGCAACTTCACCGGCGGCAATCCCAATTTGACACCGGAGACCTCGCACACGCTCACGCTCGGCGGCTCCGTGTCGCCGCGCATCGCGCACGGGTTCAGCTTCGGTGTCGACTACTACAAAATCGACATCAGGAACGTGATCGCGACGCTGGCGCTGCAGGACCTGCTCAACCTGTGCTATTCGCGTGCGCCGGGCGATGCGACCTGCGGTGGCGTGATCGCGCGCGACGCCACCGGCGCGATCAGCACCGTCTCGCGCACCTATCTGAACCTGGCGGAGTACAAGACTCGCGGCCTCGATTTCGAGGCGGCTTATTCGATGCCGATCAGTGCGCTGGGAAGCGGGCTGGGCGGCACGGTGCGATTCCGCGCGCTGGCGACGCGTGTGCTCGACCTGCTGATCAACGATGGCGTCCATATCACCGACCGGGCGGGTGTGGTCGGCGACACCACTACTTTCGACACGCCGAAATGGCGCGCGACGGGCAGCATCAACTACCAGAGCGAAACGCTGGGGCTCGATGTGCGTGTTCGTTATGTCGGTGGCGGGCAGTTCAATCAGCCTTATGCCACCAACGGCGTCGCGTTCGGGCAGGTGATCCAGAACGGTAAAGTTGGCAGCCGCACCTATCTGGACATCGGCGGGCAGATCAAGGTGGGGGCGTTCTCCTTGTTCGGGACGATCAACAACGTGACCGATCGCGACCCGCCCTTCGTCACCTATGCGAGCCCGATCTACGACATGATCGGTCGCTATTTCTCCGCCGGGGCGCGGCTAAAGTTCTGAATCACGGGGCTGCGGGGGAGCGGGCGTCGTGTCCGGTCCACCGCGCCCGAGCCTGTTGCGGGAGATGATTGCTTGATCCAGCTGATCCAGGGCTTTGGTTCGCTCGCATCGTCGGCTGTGCTGCTGTCGGCGGCCCCGGTGCTTGCGCAGGAAGCGTCGGCACCGGCACCCACGCAGCCTCAGGATGCCGAGTACACCCGGCTCATCCGCCAATATCTGACCGACAAGCGGATCAGCACCGAGCTGGTCGACCATATGCCCGCGTCGGACACCGTGCCCTCGCCGCTGAGATTTTTCGGCCGCATCCCGGGCACGCCGGGCGAGCTGACCTATGCGCATGACATCGAGCGTTATTACCGCGAGTTGGCGCGCACGTCGCCCAGGGTGCGCCTGTTGACGCTGGGCACGACGGAGGAAGGGCGCAACATGGTCGCGCTCGTGGTCGCGGACGCCGATGTGCTACGCGACCTCGACCGGAACAAGGCCGATCTCGCCGCGCTCGGCGATCCGCGCCGGACGTCCGAAGCGCAGGCGCGCGAGCTGATCAAGACCGCCAGGCCGATCTACTGGATCACCAGCGGCATCCATTCGCCCGAGACCGGCGGGCCCGAAACGCTGATCGAGTTCGCCTACCGCCTCGCGGTCGAGGACACGCCGTTCATCGACCACATCCGCAAGAACGTCATCACCTTCATCACGCCCGTCGTAGAGGTCGACGGACGCGAGAAGATCGTCGACAACTACTACTACGGCAAGAAGACCGGCAAGGTCCGCCCGCCCAACATGTACTGGGGCAAGTACGTCGCGCACGACGACAATCGCGACGGTATGGGCCAGGTTCTCAAGCTGACGCAGAACATCACCCGCGGCGTGCTCG
>CAXSEO010000296.1:0-4379 GCA_964235525.1 uncultured Sphingomonas sp.
GACATGCTGCGGCGCGACAGCGTCGATGTGCTGGTCGCCGCCGGGCTGTTCGTGCGGGAGCCCGCTCGCGCCGATCAACCGGGTGGGGCCTTGCGGCTCGCGCCCACGCGGCTGGGCAAACAAAGTCTACGCCTGACCCGGTCGGCGGGCTTCAATCCCACGCCCGAGCTTTGCTTCGGAAAGATGCACGTCACCTCCGTTAAAGCGGTTCACCCCGGAAAAACGCTGTCCGGCGCTCCCGACGACTCGACATGGGCGATGTATCGTTACCGGCTCGTCGACGTTCCGGCCTGGGCCGGACAAGCGGACATGCTCGCCGCCTTTCCTTTTCTCACCGCCATGACACGGCATGAGCTTGCCTCCTCCGATACGGCGGAGGTGGAGCATGGACGCCTGCGGCTGTCCAACTTGGGTGGGGACTTGCCCCGCGGCTTCGAGAACGCGCGCTTTGCCAGTTGCTCGCTGCACGGAGGAGCAGGTACCCCGCGCTGCAGCTGACGCCCGGCCACTTTCCGTTCGACGATTGCGGGCCTACATGGGTCCATGCTCCAGATTTCCCGCAGCTTCGTCACGACCGCGCGGCCCTTGTTGCTGGCGCGCTGGTTGTTGGTCGTGGCGGTGCTGATCGTCGCGATGGTCTCGGTGGGTGGCATCACACGACTGACCGAATCGGGGCTGAGCATCACCAGCTGGAAGCCGATCACTGGTGTCATTCCGCCGCTGACCGACGACGCCTGGGCGGCCGAGTTCGCCAACTACCGCCAGATTCCGCAGTATGAAGCGATCCACCACGGGATGACGCTCGCCGGGTTCAAGGCGATCTTCTTCTGGGAGTATCTCCATCGCGAGATGGCGCGGGTGGTGGTGAGCACGTTCGCGCTGCCGCTCGCGTGGTTCGCGCTGCGCCGCCGCATCCCGGCGGGCTATGGCTGGCGATTGAGCGCGATCATGGCGCTGCTGGCGCTGCAGGCGGCGCTCGGCTGGCTGATGGTGCGTTCGGGGCTGTCCGACCGCGTCGAGGTCGCGCCGCTGTGGCTGTCCGCGCATCTGCTCACCGCGCTGTTCACGCTGGCGGGCGTGGTGTGGACCGCGCTCGACCTCGTCGCGCTCAGCCGCGTGCCGCTCGCCCGGCCTGCCCGCCTCACCCGTCCGGCGACGATCGCGGGTGCGGTGCTGGCGGTGCAGCTGTTCTACGGCGCGCTGATGGCGGGCCTGCGCGCGGGGCTGGTGACCAATCAATGGCCGCTGATGAACGGGCGCGTGTTCCCGAGCGAGGTCATCGGCACCCGCCCGTTCGGCGCGTTGATGATCGACGACCCGTCATTGGTCCATTTCATCCACCGCTGGTGGGCGTGGATCGCGTTCGCGGCGCTGGTGGTGCTGGCGCGGCAGGCCAAGGCGGCGGGTGGGCGGCGCGCGTCGATGGCGCTGCATGTCGCGCTCGGCGCGCAGATCCTGCTCGGCATCGCGACGGTGATGAGCGGCGTCGGCATTGTCCTCGCCGCACTGCACCAGCTGGTCGGCGCGGCGCTGGTGGGCGCGACGACGTGGGGGGCGCACAGCATCGGTCGACGCATGCCGTAGCGCGGGTACATTGTTACCCGTCGGCAAACCCGCACTTTGCTTGACTTACCGGACACGCTCGCTCATGGCGTCTGCAAGATGGCGCTCACACCGATGTGCGTTGACGCTACCATGTTCCCTGCAAGGAGTTCGCCCGTGAAGGCGCTCATGAAGACCACCAAGTCGGTCAAGCCGCACGAGGTGGAAAAGAAATGGCATCTGGTCGATGCCGACGGCCTCGTCGTCGGGCGCGCCGCGACCATCATCGCCAACGTCCTGCGCGGCAAGCACAAGACCAGCTTCACGCCGCATGTCGACTGCGGCGACAATGTCGTCGTGATCAACGCCGACAAGATCCGCTTCACCTCGAACAAGGCGGAGAAGAAGGTATATTACAAGCACACCGGCTATGCGGGGGGGATCAAAAGCATCACCGCCGCCAAGGTGCTGGAAGGTCGCTTTCCCGAACGAGTGCTGGAGAAAGCGGTCGAGCGGATGATCCCGCGCGGGCCGCTCGGGCGCGAACAGATGCGTAACCTGCGTATCTTCGCCGGGACCGAGCACCCGCACGTGGCGCAGGACCCGCAGGTCCTCGACATCGCGGGCATGAACCGCAAGAACAAGGTGGGCGCGTAATGTCCGACAATCGCCAGTCCCTCGCCGATCTCGGCACCGCGCTCGACCAGCAGCGCGAGGCCGTGGTCGCTCAGTCCGACGCGCGCGCCGAGGAGTATCTCGCTGGCGGCATCGACGAGCCGACGATCCGCGCGCCGCTCCGCGAGCAGGAGCTCGACAAGCAGGGCCGCGCCTACGCCACCGGCCGCCGCAAGGACGCGGTCGCGCGGGTATGGCTGAAGCCCGGCTCGGGCAAGATCACCATCAACGGCCGCGACAGCCACGTCTATTTCGCGCGTCCGACGCTGCGGCTGGTCATCAACCAGGTGTTCGGCATTACCGAGCGGACCGGGCAGTATGACGTGATCTGCACCGTCAAGGGCGGCGGCCTGTCGGGTCAGGCGGGCGCGGTGAAGCACGGCATCAGCCAGGCGATCACCAAATACGAACCGATCCTGCGCGCGCCGGTCAAGGCGGCGGGCTTCCTGACCCGCGACAGCCGCACGGTGGAGCGCAAGAAGTACGGCCGCGCCAAGGCCCGCCGCAGCTTCCAGTTCTCGAAGCGTTAAGCGAGCTTGGAATAGCGAGGGCGATTCCAAGACTCGTAGCGCCGGCCGGCGGGGCGGCAAGCCGCACCGTCCGACGGGGATTTACTCCCGTGACGTGGTGCCGCTCAGGGGCTAGCTTTCATCAATAAAGGGCGGTTCCGAACCCCGGACCCGCCCTTTCCGCGTCTGCCCCTATTGCTCTCACCCTCCTGAACACAACGTAGTTCTACGTTCACGCAACCCGCCCTTGAGGCGGGTCGTTACGCGTGCATCGCTTTCAACAAGGAGTGTTCCTCATGCGTAACCTGGTCTTGGCCCTAAGCGCCGCCTCGCTCGTCATTCCCGCCACGATGGCGCTGCCGGTCAGCAAGGCGGAGGCGCGGGGGCACTATCACTATCGCGGCCGGGCCTATGCGGCGCGCAAGGTGTGCCGCCATTCGAGCGGCACCACCGGGCTGGTCGCGGGCGGCGTCGGCGGCGCGCTGGTCGGCAACGGATTGCTCGGCCATGGCGCGTTGGGCACCATTGCGGGCGGCGTCGGCGGCGCGTTCGCCGGTCGCGCGATCGACCGCTCGGTTACCGCAAGACAGCGCTGCTATTATCGCTAGCGCCTGAATCTCACTCCGGCGCGTCCTCGTCCGCGTCGCGCCGGGACATCGACCAGCGTTGCTCGCCCTCCGCCTCGTCCGCGACCGCGCGTCCCGCCATGTCGCGGGCGGGGCGGAAGCGGAAGCGCTTGACGATCAGGCGACAGGTGGTCTCGTCGAGAGCGGGGCTGCCGCTGGTCGCGGTGACGACGCACCCGCTTACCCGTCCGTCGACACCGACGGTGAAGCGCGTCCGCACCGTGCCGCTGACCCCGGCGCGCAAGGCGTCGCGAGGATAGTCGCGGTTGCTGATCTCCCCGCGGATCAGCTCGGGGCCGTCACCGTCGCCGTCGCCTGAGCCGATCCCCGCGTCACCGCTCCCGGTCCCTTCCCGCCCACTGCCGCCGGTACCCGGGCCGGGGCGATCCGACGCGCCCGCGCTCAGGTCGGTGCCGAGCGCGGGCTTTGGCGCGGCGATCACGGGAGAGGCGCGCGGCGATAGTAGCGGTGCGGCGACCGCCGTCGCAACCGCGCGCAAGTTGGCGGGCGACGCCGCGCCGTTCTGGCGGTGCTGGCGAGCGGGCCTGGGACGCGGCATGACGGGCAGAGGTGGCGGTTGCGAGACCGCGAACAGGTTGAGCCTGTTGTCTTCGTACGCCACATAACGAGTCCACAATGCCAAGTAGAAGGCAACGAGGGCAGCGGTGGCCAGCGCAGCTGCGAAAATCGCGGCGATGGTCCGACTGCCAGCTGTTGACCCAACATAACCCGTCATCATCAGCTGAAACGCGTTCCGCCCTGCCCCGCTCCGTTCACATCCGCACCAGGTGCGTGCCGAGCCGCGCCGCCTCGTCCGCGTCGTGCGTGACCAGCAGGATCGGCAGCCCCGCCTGGTCCCGCACCCGCTCGATCGCTTGCGTCACCTCCTCGCGGCGGGCGCGGTCGAGCGAGGACAGCGGCTCGTCGAGCAGCAGGAAGCGCGGGTCGCTGAGCAGCGCGCGCCCGCTCGCGGCCCGCCGCGCCTCCCCGCCCGACAAGTGGCGCGGCCAGCGCGCGAGGAGGCCCG
>CAXSEO010000297.1:0-4377 GCA_964235525.1 uncultured Sphingomonas sp.
AACCGCACGTTGCGCGTCGAGCTGGTCACCGCCAATCGGCTGATCACCCGCGCGCGCGTGCTCAACAACGAGAATGATCGCCTGCGCCGGCTGTTGCGGCTGCGGGACGCAGGTGTGGAGACGGTGACGGCGGCGCGGCTGGTCAGCTCCACCGCCGGGAGCACGCGGCGGTTCGGGCTGCTCAATGCGGGGCTCTGGCAAGGCGTACGCGAGGGACAGCCGGTGGAGGGACCCGACGGGCTGATCGGTCGCGTGGTCGAGACCGGCCCCACCACCGCGCGCGTGCTATTGCTGATTGACCCGGAGAGTATCGTGCCCGTGCGCCGCGCGCGCGACGGGCTGCCCGCGATCGTCGCCGGGCGCGGCGACGCGCTGGTCGAGATACGGTCGGTCAACCCCGCCACGGGGGATATACGCCCCGGCGACCTGTTCGTGACGTCGGGCGCGGGCGGCATCTTCGCGCCCGACGTGCCGGTCGCGCGCGTCGTGCGGCGCACCGGCGATGGCGGCGTCGGGCGCGTCCTCGCCGACCCGGACACGCTGGACGTCGCGCTGGTCCGCCACGCGTTTCTCCCGCCGCCACCGGCACCGCGCCGCGCCGCGCCGTGACGCTGGCGCCGGTCAAGCCGTTCCAGGCGATGCTCCCGCCCGGCCGCGCCCGCGCGCTGCCGCCAGTGACGGTGATGCTTGGCTCGCTGTTGCCCGCGATCGTACCCGTGGTCGGGCCGGGGCCGCTGTTGCCGCCCACCGGCCTGCTGATGCTGCTGTCCTGGAAGCTGCTCGCGCCCGCGTCGCTGCGCTTCTGGGCACCGGCCGTGCTCGGGCTGGCGGACGACCTCGTCAGCGGTCAGCCCTTGGGCAGCGCGGTGCTGTTGTGGACGCTGGCGCTGCTCGCGGTCGAGGCGATCGAGCGGCGGACGATGTTCCGCTCGTTCGGCAAGGACTGGCTGACCGCCGCCGCGCTGGTCGCGCTGGCGCTGATTTCCGGACGGTTTCTCGCATCGCCCCTCCACGCGGTGGTGGGCGTCATGCTAGGAGCACAGATCATGGTCGCCGCCCTGCTCTTCCCCGCCGCCGCGCGCCTGTGCGCGTGGATCGACCGCCACCGGGGCAATGCGTGAAGCATTCGGGACGCCTCATCACCGAGGCATCGCAGACGTTCAGCTTCAACCGCCGCGCGCTGGTGCTGGGCGGGGCGCAGGGCGTGGTCGCGGTCGGGCTGGCGGCGCGGATGGCGTGGCTGTCGATCGCCGAGAACCAGCATTACAACACGTTGGCGGAGAGCAACCGCGTCAACCTGACGCTGGTGCCGCCGCGCCGCGGCTGGATCGTCGACCGGCACGGCGCGCCGATCGCGAACAACCGCACCGACTTCCGCGTCGACATCATTCCCGATCTGCTCACCGACAAGGATCGCGTGCTGGCGCTGCTGGGCGCGCTGCTCAAGCTGCTACCCGAGGAGATGACGCGGATCGTCGCCGATCTCGACCGCGCGGCGGGGTTCCAGCCGGTGCAGGTGGCCGAGAAGCTGGACTGGGAACGGTTCGCTGCCGTGCTGACGCGCGTCCCCGAGCTGCCCGGGGTGGCGCCGACGCGCGGGTTCGCGCGCAATTACCCGGCGGGGGCGGCGGTCGCGCATCTGACCGGCTATGTCGGCGCGGCGACGGCGGAGCAGTTCAAGAAGACGCACGAGCAGTTGCTCGTCACGCCGGGCTTCAAGCTGGGCAAGGACGGGCTGGAGAAGATGCTGGAGGCGGAGCTGCGCGGGAAACCGGGCGCGCGGCGGGTGGAGGTGACCGCGCACGGGCGGCTGGTCAAGACGCTCGCCACCCGCCCCGACACCCCTGGCAGGACCGAGCAGCTGACCATCGACGCGGGGCTGCAGGAATATACCGCGCGGCGGCTCGGCACCAACTCGGGCTCGGCGGTGGTGCTCGACTGTCACACCGGCGAGGTGCTCGCGATGGTGTCGATGCCCGCCTATGACCCCAACAGCTTTTCGAACGGGATCAGCCACCTCGAATGGAAGATGCTGTCCGACGACGACCACGTGCCGCTGATGAACAAGGTGACTCAGGGGCTGTATCCGCCCGGCTCCACCGTCAAGCCGATGAACGCGCTGGCGCTGCAAGCGGCGGGGGTCGATCCGGCGACGCGGGTCAACTGTTCGGGCGCGATGCGGCTGGGCACCGGCCTGTTCCACTGCCACAAGAAGGGCGGGCACGGCCCGGTCGACATGAAGCGGGCGATCGAGCAGAGCTGCGACATCTACTTCTACGAAATGGCTCGGCGCGTCGGGTATGATCGGATCGCCCCGGTCGCGCGCGCGATGGGACTTGGCGCGAAATTTCACTTGCCGCTGGGCGGGCAGCGCTATGGCACCGTGCCCGACGCCTCGTGGAAGCGGCGCAAATACAAGAGCGCGTGGACGGTCGCCGACTCGCTCAACGCGTCGATCGGGCAGGGCTATGTGCTCGCCAACCCGCTCCAGCTCGCGGTGATGGCGGCGCGGATCGCCTCGGGATCCGCGATCCAGCCACACTTGCGGATGGGCGCAGCGCGGGACGCTCCCGCCCTGCCCTTCGACCCCGCGCATCTGCAGGCGGTTCGCGAAGCGATGTGGGGCGTCGTCAACGGCGGCGGCACGGGCGGGGCCGCGCGGCTGCAGGTGCCCGGCGCGACCATCGCCGCCAAGACTGGCACCGCCCAGGTCCGCCGCATCACCATGGCAGAGCGCGGCCACGGCGTGCTCAAGAACGCCGCGCTGCCGTTCAAGCTGCGCGACCACGCGCTGTTCGTGTGCTTCGCACCCGCCGAGGCGCCGCGCTATGCCGCCGGGATTGTGCTGGAGCATGGCGGACACACGGTCCGCAACCTCGACACGCCGGGGATCGGGCGTGACGTCATGACCTACCTGCTCGACCGCGACCGCGCGTTGAAGACGTTGTCGGAGCTGGAGCCGACATGGGGCGGCGACATCACCACGCGGATGGCCACGCAGGCGGCAGAGTACCGCGCCGCCGCGACCGCGCCGCCGCCAGCGCAGGCGGTGGTGACGGAAGCGGACGCCCCCGCCCCCACCAGCGCGCCCGCCGTCTCCGCCGCCACCCGCGATGCCGACCGCTCGCAGGCGGCGGTGGACAGCGACGTTGCCAACGGCACCGGCCCGGCTGTCGATGGCTCGCCGGGCAACGACCAGTGAGCGCGCGCGCGGGGTTCGTCCCCGCCGGGATCGCGCGGCTGCCCTGGCGCGTGCTGCTGCTCACGCTCGCGATCGGCGGGTTTGGGCTGATGGTGCTGTATTCGGCGGCGGGCGGCTCGCTCCGGCCATGGGCCTTGTCGCAGGGCATCAAGTTCGTCGTCTTTCTCATCGCCGCCGCTGCGCTGTCGCGCGTGCCCGAGCGCGTGTGGCGGGAAGGGGCGCTACCCGCCTACGGCCTGCTGGTCGTACTGCTGGTGGTGGTGGAGCTGCTCGGCAAGGTAAGCGGGGGCAGCCAGCGCTGGCTCAACCTCGGCGTGATTAACCTCCAGCCGTCCGAGCTGATGAAGCCCGCGATCGTGCTGGCGACCGCGCGCTTCTATGACATGCTGCCGCCGGGCGAGACGCGTGCGTTCAGGTCGCTGGTTCCCGCCGGGCTGCTGATCGGCGTCCCCGCCGCGCTCATCATGCTTCAGCCCGACCTCGGCACCGCGTTGATGGTGTGTTTCGGCGGAGTCACGGTGATGTTTCTCGCGGGCGTGCCGCTGCGCCTGTTCGCCGCCGCCGCACTCGCCGCGCCGGTGCTGGGCACGGTCGCATACCGGTTCGTGCTTCACGACTATCAGCGGCACCGCATCGCGATCTTCCTCGACCCCGAGAGCGACCCGCTCGGCACCGGCTACCACATCAGCCAGTCCAAGATCGCGATCGGCTCGGGCGGGCTGTGGGGCAAGGGCTTCCTCCATGGGACGCAGAGTCACCTCCAATATCTTCCCGAAGGCCATACCGACTTCGCGCTGGCGACGATGATGGAGGAATGGGGGTTCGTCGGCGGATGCCTGCTGATCATCGCCTGGATGCTGATCGTCCGCTGGGGGGTGAACGCGAGCCTCAAGGCCCCGACCCGCTTCGCGCGGCTGACCGCGGCGGGGCTGGCGACGACGATCTTCCTCTATGTCGCGATCAACATGGCGATGGTGATGGGCCTCGCCCCGGTGGTTGGTGTTCCGCTGCCGCTGATCAGCTTCGGCGGCTCCGCGCAGATGACGGTGCTGCTGTGCCTCGGCATTCTGATGTCGATCGACCGGCATGGGAGCGAGCGCGAGCGGTGGTGAGGGGCCGCGCGGGGGCGGTGGTGGACGCACTTGGGCTCGAACCAAGGACCCGCTGGTTAAGAG
>CAXSEO010000298.1:0-4360 GCA_964235525.1 uncultured Sphingomonas sp.
TCTTGGACGCCGATCACCCCGCTAGGGGGTCCTTTTTCCACGCCGATCCACAGCCGAGTTCGCCGTCGCTGGGCGCGCGGCCCACATAGCTGGCGTAGATAGCCGCCACTGCATTGGCCGCCGCGCCCAGCGGATCGGTGAGGATCGCGTTTCGCACCGTGTCGAACGACGCGCCGCTCGCGATCTGTGCGTGCCAGGTGGCGAGCTCGGCCGCACTGGGCGGGCGTCCACCCAGATTCTGGTACAAGGCGGTGACAATCGCATCGGTGTGCGTACTGCCGAGCGGGTCAGCGAGGATCGCGGACCGGATGCCCGTGAGGGTGACCGTGCCGGACGCGAGCCGCCCGGTCCAATAGGCGAGCTCAACCGCGGAAGCGTCGCGCCCGGCCCAGGCGACGTACAGCGCGCCCACCGGCTTGGCAGCCACAACATCGAGGGCACCGTCCGCAAACACGAAGCGTTCGACGTTGGTCACCGTATCGCGCCCGTCCGAACCCGTCACCACCACGCTGCCGTTGGCGGCAAAGCTCACCGTGGTCTGCGCGAGCAGCGAGGCGAAGATGGCGGTGTCGTACCCTGGACCACCGTCGATCGTGTCGTCGCCCAGACCGCCCGTGATGGTGTCGTTGCCCGTACCGCCGAGCAGCACGTCGTTGCCGCTGCTGCCGATCAGCACGTCGTCGCCCGCGCCGCCGTCAAGCGTCACGCCCGGCCCGCCGGGGGTGCCGAGCGAGCCCGCGACGGAAAGAACGTTGCCGTTGGCGTCGCCGGTCGCGGTGCCGCCGATCATCACCGCCGCATTCTCGATGCTGGTAAAGGTGAAGGTGGACGACCCTGCCGTCACCTTGCCGGAGCTGAGATCGATCGAGACGCCGGCGCCGCCGATCAGGGTATCGCTGCCCGCGCCGCCGTCGATCGTGCCGACGACGCGCTCAATGTCACCGCCTTGTTGATCGCCTGCAGGCCGGCAGCGATCGACCGAACCGCCGTTGGCGACGGCACGGCTCATTGCGGCGAACTCGTCGAGAACGCGCTCTTTGCCTCGCTTGTCGGTCCATCGATAGCGCTCGCTTACCGCCACAACCAGTTCGGTCCGAGTCGCCATGCTCACCGTCCGCTCCCCACAGTCCTGAGGAGCATTCTAGATGAGGCAACTGAACCCTCGTCGGGAGCAAATCAGGCGAGGCAATGCGGTCGGTCGGCGCTTCGCCAGGCTGCTACGCGAACCCGGACCGCACTCAACGCGCGCTCCACCCCGGCGATGGACCGAACAGGCGAGCGGGAGTCTCCGCCTTGTACGGCTGATCCGACGGGCGGCGGATCAGCTCGAGCGTTAGGCCCCAAGGTGTTTCGAGATAGCGGTTCGACTGCCCTTGATTGGGTCCGCTCTTGGCTTCTACCGGCCCGCTGCGAAGGTGGCAGCCACGCGCCTGCAGGTAGCTGGCCGCCGAGGCCAGGTCGGTTACGAAGAAGGCGAGGTGGGGGGCATCGACATCGCTGTTGCGGGGAGGAACGCGGCGTTGACGAGGTGCGTGATATTGCAGCAGTTCGACGTTGATATTGGGCCCCAGCCGGAACATCGCGCCATGGAGGCTGGCTTGCGGGTCGACCCCGAACCGCGACGCCAGGCTCCCCGGCGACGCCGTGCCCGGTCCGGACGCGAAGGTGTAGGTACGTTCCGCGCCCAGCACATCGACGAAGAACTTCGTGGCCTGGTCGAGGTCCGGCACGACCAATCCAACATGGTCGACATTCGTGGCCGTCGGAATCTGCGCTTTCGCATGCACCGGGAACGCTACGATCGACACGTAGGTGAGCGCTACAAGCAATGAAGAGTTTCGCACTTGCCTTCTCCTAGATATCGTGTGCCCGCAAGCGCGGGACCCGACCAAGACGCATCAGCTGGTGAGGTCGAACAGTTCGAGTGTGGTCTCGGCGTCTTTCTTCTTGTCCAGCTTGATGGCGGTCTCGGTGAGGAACACTTCAAGCGTGGGCCAGACGGTCGCGCTCAGCAGATGGCCACCGTGGACGGAGCCGTCATGCAGTGCGACCGCGCCATGGATGTGCAGCGCCGGCTTGCCCTCGGCGATGCCGAGGTCGCCGTTGAGGGAAACGCATTCCACCTGTTCGTCGATGACGACATTCCGGTAAGCGCGATGATCCTTGTCGAACCAGCCGAACAGCGCGGACGACATCGCGCCAATCGCGGAAAGGTGGCCGCCGGTGATCGCCTCTCGCGTCACGAACTCCACGAGTCCGGAGAGCACCTCGTCGCCCTTGCCGAACACCAGCATCCACGTGCGCGGACCCCCCGCCGCCGCCCCGGCGACCAAGCGGCTGGTCATCAGGGGGGCGCGACCCGGCTCGGGCTGATGCGTCGTAGCGGTGTAGTTGCTCGGCAGAATACCGCCAGCGGCGGCGGGCGGGCCCCCGTCGGCCGCGCAGGCACAAACGGCCCGACCGGGTATCCGCACAGGCCAGTCAATCTCGGTGGAGCTGTCCAGGGGATTGCCGATCATCGTTCGTCTCCCAAGCCGCGCTCGTCCGGGCGTCGGACAAGTCGAGCACCTCAAAGGCCTAGCCGATCAGGACCACGCGAGATTGATCAGGATCAACTTGATCGCAGGGGTTTCAGTATTTAACCGTCCTGTTCACCTTGAAGCCGGCGTCATCAAGTGAAGCTCGTTCGCGGCGGTGAAGAGTTTGACATGCCCGATCCAACACTATCGTCCACACCCAAGCCGTTTTCACCCAACTTCTTCCCCGGTTTTAAAGAATCGCCGCCACCTACGCCACCGCTATCAGCCTCGCCGCCATCGTCACTTGGTGGATAGGAGTCTTGGCCCTAGTTGATGGCACGGGCCGCCGCCGAGGACAGTCGGGCCATGTTGGCGATCAGCCCTGAGCGTGAAGAGTCGCACCGTTCTGCAGCTTCACAGGATGCGCGCCGACCAGAGCGTAGAACATGAGACACGGCTCGGTTCCATTGTTGATCCAGTTGTGAATGGTTCCCCGCTGAATCAGAATGTCGCCCGTGTTCAGCTTCACCGTTTCGGTGTCCAGTTCCAACTCGATCGAGCCGGAAAGCACCGCCGCATAGTCGATCGAGTCCGTGCGGTGATGGCGCGGCGTGACCCCTGGCGCATATTGCACGATCCTCAGGATCGTGCCGTCCTCCTCGGCGGTAGGGACCTTCCGCAGACCTTCGTCGGATGACCCGCGGTTGTCGGACGGAAAGCCTTGCGTGGTCCATGTGACGCTTGAGGCGGCTCCACCACGGTCCACCTCGGCATCACCGCCCTTGCCCTTGACCGGCTCGGCCAGCGGCAAGGACGAGTCAAACAGAACGGTGGACTTCCCCTCAGGGGTGTGTCCGGTGACGACGCGACGATATTGACTTGCCATGGGTTCTCTCTCTCGTCCTTGATAACGGTGTTCGTGGTTGAAGTGAGCGTCGGGATAAGCTCGATTTAAACGAGTCTCGCTGGTCGGACCGCGAGATCGCCCGATTACGCGATTACCGGCAGGAGCATGTAAGGCTCTTTGCCTTCGGTGAAGTGCAAGCGGTTCTTGCCGCCGAAGATGGCTGGCGGCCGGTCTTCCGGGTCGGCATGGGTAAACGGCCCCACGCCGTTCATCACGTACATTTCGTCCGGCAGATTGGCGTCGCCCAGACCGTTGTCATAGTCCTTGCCGCGTATGTTCAGGGCGAGGCGATAGCCGGGCGGGACGACGATGCAGGTCGGCCACACCTCGATGAGCAATCCCACCGGTTCGCCAGGCGTCAGCGGCCACGCCTCGTCGTGCGAATGGTAGGGACGATAGGGCAGGCTGAGCTCGACATCGAGCTTGCGTTGCGAAGCCCGCAACCAGCCAAGTGCGATGGGCACCCGAGGATCGTTCGTTCCCACGAACAGCACCTCCTTGCCGGCAGGATCGAACAGGCGCAGCGCCAGGAAAAGGTCGGCGTCGGTCGTTTCGGACGACACGAACAACCGTGCCGAGATCGGCCCGGTGATCTCGAGCTCCTTGTCGGAGACGGGCAGGGAAAAGGTCACGCCATCGCCCATCGCCTCATACTCGATCGAGTCGCCCAGTTTCGGCTCCACGGTCAACAGGCTCTGCTTTGGATCGAGGTAATATCTGGTCCATTGCGTGCGGGCCAACGGCCATTCCTGCTCGGACCTGGTGGTGAAAGTCTCCCCGGGTCTGCGGATGTCGAGCTGCACGGGCGGCTGCCCGCTCCAGCCGGTATCCTCGTGCTTCAGGAAATGCCCGAAGAAGCGCTTCTGCAATTCCTGGCCTGCGGCTCGAAAGAACGGTCCGAAGTGAGTGTCGCCATACACCTCCAACCACTTCT
>CAXSEO010000299.1:0-4355 GCA_964235525.1 uncultured Sphingomonas sp.
ACGAACAGCGACACGGCGGTGATCACGGGAAACAGATACGCGTCGTGCATGTGATGCGCGCGGTTGCCGGTGACGGTCACCTGCGGCTGGAGCCGCATCACGCCATCGACCGGCTGGCCGATGCCCGCGGTCGGCAGCATCCGGGGCGCGCCGTCCATCGCCAGCAGCGGCGAGTTCGGCGCGGCGGCGGGGGTCGCGTTCGCCGTCGTCGGGGCGATGCTGCTCGCGCCCGGGACGTTGGCGGACGCTTGCGGGCCCGCGTTGGGCGCGGCCGCCGAGGTCGGGGTGGTGAGTGTCGGCGCGACCGACGGCCCCTGCGCCAACGCGCCGCCCGCCATCGTCAGACCGGCGGCGAGCAGGAGAGATTTCAGCCCCGTTGTCAGCATGTTATCTGGTGGTCCTACGGGCAACGCCCGACCAGATGGTCGGGGACAGACATGGGCCTATACGGCGCGCCCCCGTCCGCCTCAAGCGCGCGCCCGGCTTTTTTGCGAGGCAGGTTGCGGCAGGATAATGACGCCTCTACGCGGGCGTGCCGTCGAAGGAGCCGTACGCCAATGACCGATGAGGAGGTGCTGGCCGAGTTCCGCGCCGTCGATGCGCTGCTCGACGGGCATTTCATCCTGTCGTCGGGGCGGCGGAGCGCGCGCTATCTCCAGTGCGCGCGGGTGCTGATGAACCCGGCGCGCGGCGAGCGGCTGGCGCGGGCGTTGGTTGAGCGGCTTCCCGCCGAGGTGCGCGACGCAGTCAGCGCGGTGGTGTCGCCCGCGATGGGCGGGGTGATCGCGGGGCACGAAGTCGCGCGGGCGCTGGGCGTGGAGGCGATGTTCCTGGAGCGGCCGGAAGGGGTGTTCGAGCTGCGGCGCGGGTTCCGGCTTTCGCCGGGGCAGCAGGTGCTGATGATGGAGGATGTGGTGACGACCGGGCTGTCGAGCCGCGAGGCGGTCGCCGCGATCGCGCGCGCGGGCGGCCAGACGGTCGCGGCGGCGGCGCTGGTCGACCGATCGGACGGGGCGGCGGAGCTCGGTGTTCCGTTCTTCCCGCTGCTGCGGCTGTCGGTGCCGAGCTACCCGGCGGACGCGCTGCCGCCCGAGCTGGCGGCGTTGCCGGCGGTCAAGCCGGGGAGTCGGGCGGCATGAGCCTCCGCTTGGGTGTCAACATCGACCATGTCGCGACTGTGCGGAATGCGCGGGGGACGAACTATCCCGATCCCGTGCGCGCGGCGCTCGTCGCCGCCGAGGCGGGGGCGGACGGCATCACCGCGCACCTGCGCGAGGATCGGCGGCACATCCGCGACGCGGACATCGAGCGACTAGCGCGCGAGCTGCCGATCCCGCTCAACTTCGAGATGGCGGCGACGGAGGAGATGCTCGGCATCGCGCTGCGGGTCCATCCGCACGCCGCGTGCATCGTGCCGGAGAAGCGCGAGGAGCGGACCACCGAGGGCGGGCTCGACGCGGCGGGGCAGCACAACCGCTTGCAGCACCTCGTCTCGGCGCTCGGCGGGGCGGGGGTGCGGGTGTCATTGTTCATCGAGCCGGACGCCCGCCAGATCGAGGCGGCGCTGCGGCTCGGCGCGCCGGTGGTGGAGCTGCACACCGGGCGCTACGCGGAGCTCGACGGCGAGGCGCGCGCCGAAGAGTTGCGGCGGCTGGTGGACGCGGCGGCGCTGGCGGCGAAGAACGGCGTCGAGGTCCATGCCGGGCACGGCCTGACGGTGGCGAACGTCGCCCCGATCGCGGCGATCCCGCAGGTGACGGAGCTCAACATCGGCCACGCGCTGATCGCGGACGCACTGTTCGTCGGGTTGGGCGAGGCGGTACGCGCGATGCGCGCGGCGATGGATGCGGCGCGGTGAGCAGCCGTTTTAAGGGCTACGAGAAGGAATGGCGGGTAACAAAGAGGCTCGGCACGATCTGGCCGCTCTTCTGTATTTTAGTTCTCGCCCTTAATGTCAGGAATGATGCGAGTAGGGGTGCGCCTTTCAACTGGGTAAACTTTGAGGCAGGGGTCGGGGTGGCCCTAGGAGGTCCTCTTGTGTTCCTCTTTCGATGGCTCATCCTCAGTATTCTGTCTGCATTCACGCCTAATCCGAGAGACCGGGGATGATCATCGGCCTCGGCTCCGACCTTTGCTCAATCGAGCGGATCGCGGCCTCGCTCGCCCGCTTCGGGGAGCGGTTCGAGGCGCGGGTGTTCACCGACGTGGAACGCGCCCGCGCCGCCAAGCGCCCCTTCACCTGCGCGGGCACGCTCGCCAAGCGGTTCGCGGCCAAGGAGGCCTTCTCCAAGGCGGTCGGCACCGGCTTTAAGCGCGGTGTGTTCATGCGCGACATCGGCGTGGTCAACGCCCCCTCCGGTGCCCCGACGCTCGCACTGACCGGCGGGGCAAAGGCGAGGCTTGACGCGCTCACCCCCCCGGGCCACCTCGCGCGGGTGCATCTGACGATGACGGACGACCACCCCTGGGCGCAGGCGTTCGTGATCATCGAGGCGGTGCCGGACGGGACATGAGCATGAGTGCCGAGGAACTGTCGTTGACCGCCGAGCCGGGGCGCGAGCCCGTCCGCGTTCGTCGCCGGACCGACTGGTGGGGCGAAACCAAGGGGCTGTTCTGGCTGATTCTCGCGGTGCTCGGCTTCCATAGCTTCATCGCCAAGCCATTCTATATCCCGAGCGAGTCGATGCTGCCCGGGCTGGAGGTCGGCGACCGGCTGGTGGTGAGCAAGTTCGCCTATGGCTGGAGCTTCGTCTCGCCGACCATCCCCAACCCGGTCGCAATCGTCGAGGACCTGCTGCTCCACCAGCACCATGACAGCTGGAGCGTCCAGCTTCCCGCCTGGCACGGGCGGCTGTTCGGGCGACTGCCCGAGCGCGGGGACGTGGTGATCGTGACACCGCCGGGCACCAACAACGACTATATCAAGCGCGTGATCGGCCTGCCCGGCGACCGGCTGCAGGTACGCGGCGGGACGGTGATCCTGAACGGCGTGCCCGTGAAGCGCGGTCCGCTCCATTATGTCGACCTCGCTGACTATGGCGGCGTGGTGATGAGCGACGGGCAGGAGACGTGCGACCCGGCGCAATACCCCGCCGGCGCTCGCGGGCCGGGCGCGGACGGCAAGCTGCATTGCCGGCTGCCGGTGGTGACGGAGACGCTCCCGAACGGGCGAACCTTCGACACGGTGGAGCTCGGGCCGAGCCAGGGTGACGACTATCCGCCGGTGACGATCCCCGCCAATCATGTATTCCTGATGGGCGACAATCGCGACCGCAGCGCGGACAGCCGGTTTCCGACGTCCGAACTGGGGCTGGGCGGGCCGGTGCCGTGGGAGAATCTGGGCGGGCGCGCGGAGTTCCTCACCTTTTCGCTCGACGGCAGCACGTCGCTCAACCCGCTGACCTGGTTCGGCGCGTTCCGCGTGGGGCGGGCGGGCACATCGCTCCACGCCGCGCGGCGGTAGTCAGCCGCGCGCCGCCAGCACCTCGTCGAACAGCCGCAGATACTCCGCCGCCGCGTCGCCGCCCGGGGGCGCGACCGGCGCGGGGCGGCGAGCGTCGGGGGCGAGCCAGCGGTCGAGCGCGCGCACCAGCGCCGCCGCGTCCCCCGGGGCGACGACGCTGCCCAGCTCCGGCCCGGTGACGATCTCGCGGATCGCGCGGCTCGACTCGGTCGCGACCACCGGCGTGCCGACCGACAGCGCCTCGCGCAGCACTCCGGGCACGCCCTCGAAATCGGACGGCAGCACCGCGACGGCCGCACGCGCGAGCGCGGGGAGCGGGTCGGCGGCGTGGCCCGGCAGCCACAAGCGGTCCGCGACGCCGAGCGCGCGCGCCTGACGGAGCAGCCGCGCGCGCTCGCGTCCCTCGCCGAGTATGACCGCCGCCACCTCGCGATCGGCGAGCAGCGGTAGCGCCGCCACCAGCCGGTCCCACCGCTTCTGCGGCACCAGCCGCCCGACCCCGAGCAGGAATCTGCCCTGGGGCAGCGGCACCGTCGCCGCGCCGGGCAGCAGCCGTGCGGGCGGGTTGGCGATGACGTGGACGCGCTCGGGCGCGACTCCGGTCATTGCGATCGCCTCGTCGCGCGAGGCCGGCGTCATCGCCACCAGCGCGTCGACGAAGCGCGGGTGGACACGGAGCCAGCGGCGATAGCCCCAGCGCAGCGCGCGCGACTGGTCGGCGCGATCGAAGGCGTTGCTGACCTTGGCGACGATCGGCGGACAGCGCCGGCCCAGCGACAGCCGCAGCCACGCCGCGCGGCTGGAGTAATGATTGCCCGGACAGAAGACGAGATCGGGGTGCAGCCGCCGCACCGTCGCCACCAGCGGCCCAGATGTCATCTCGACCCCGGCG
>CAXSEO010000300.1:0-4348 GCA_964235525.1 uncultured Sphingomonas sp.
GACGCTCACGAGTGCATACATTCCAGGAAGAACACCTGCGCGTCTCCAGTCGCGATTTCGAAATTGGACTCCAAGTCGGGAAGCGCGTCTGGCCTAACCAGAGTCGTAGTAGGCTGAGACAGCCAATTTACAAAGTCGCGGCGTGACTCCTCAATCGCAGAGTTAGCGAACGCTACTTTAGTGAGGACCTGTAGCTTCGGACTATTTTCGTTAAGTGTAGAGAAGAAGGCCAACGATCCTTCAACCGCGCTTACCTGCCGACCTAGATCCCAAGAACGGTAAGTAGCTGTAGAAACTATCTGCGCCACAGCTGGTGTAGGAGGGATCACCACTGATGCCTTCTTGAAGATGTCATCGTCCACCGTATCTACCTTAGGCAGAACCGAGCGGAAAGTCCGGACGTAATCGCGTCCTTCTTTCTCAAGCTTTCGCGTATTAGCTAAGGTACAACCGTTACTTGCCGATGCAGGTGCAGCCGACAAACAATAGAATAGCACAACAAAGAACGCGCTATTTGCTAATTTAAGATTGCTGCTCACTGCTACTCCGGACCGTTATAAATATCTCACCATTATACCTCCCGACTGCACTACCAAGCTGAGAGCGTGCGACTAGTGCTACCTACCGCTCGCAAGCGGCCCTAGGCCCAGATCACCGCGCCAACACCATCCTCTCCGCCAGATCATTCCGCAGCGTCACCGCCGCCACCCCGCCTTCGCCCATCGCGTGGCTGATCTGGTCGAGCCCGCGCACCACGTCGCCGGCCGCGTACAGGCCGGGGATGCTGGTGCGCTGGTGGTCGTCGACGTCGAGCGTGCCGTCGGGCTCGCCTTGTGCGCCCAGCGCAATCGCGAGCTCCGAGCGGATCACCGAGCCGAGCGCGGGATAGACGCTGTCAAAGAACAGGTCGCCCGCCGGGGTCGGCACCACGATCTCCTCGCCCTCGATCCGCAGCGACCGGCACGGCCCGCCGACCGCGCGTACGCCCAGCTCGGCGAGCCGGACGTGCTCCTCTTCGGACAGCTCGATGTCCGTGTCCGGCGCGATCAGCGTCACGTCCTTCGTGTAGGTTCGCAGGAACACCGCTTCCTTGAACCCGTGCGTGTGGTTGCCGATCACGCCGACGCGCTTGTCGGTTACTTCATAGCCGTCGCAGATCGGGCAATAGCGGATCAGCCCGCGCGCCATCGCCACGTCATGCAGCTCGGGGGAGATTGGCGGCTTGTTGTTCACCACGCCCGTCGCCAGCAGCACCGTGCGCGCCTCGATCTCCTCGCCCGTCGCGACCCGGGCCATGAAGCCATCTCCGCGTCGCTCGATGTGCTCGATCAGCCCCTGCTCGACGTCGACGCCGAACTCGGCGGCCTGCTCGCGCATGAGGTTGAGCAGGTCGGTGCCGGGTATGCCGCCCGGATAGCCTGCATGGTTGTGCGTGCGCGGAATCCAGGTGACGCGGCTTTTGCCCGCATCGACCACGCGCAGCGTGAGGTGAAAGCGGGCGAGATAAATAGCTGCGGTCACCCCCGCCGGCCCGCCGCCGATGATGAGACAATCGATCATGGGAGGGGCAATGCGGGGAGTGGGGCGGGGGTTCCTTGCGCCCACCATTGGGCCGGTATACACGGACCGTCATCACGGAGGCTGCGATGACCTACGAATATCGTGCAAAGGCGTTCAAGTCAGGAAACTCAGTCGCGCTTCGCCTCCCCAAGGCGCTCGGGATCGCCGAAGGGACCGAATTGATAGTGCGTCAGCATGAGGGCGGCTTCGCGGTTGAGTTGGTCGAACCGGCGAAAAAGCGGATCGACGTCAGTGGCTTTTGGGGCAAGGCTCCCGGCCTGATCCTGCCACCGCGCGAAGATTTCGACGAACGGCCGAGCACGATCGAGGCCCGCGCGCGGGTGGAGCAGCCTTGATCCGATTCTTGCTGGATGCGGACTGTGCCGTGTTCGCCATGACGGCACGCTTTCCGATCCTCCGAGAACGAATTCAGCAACACACCCCCGGAGAAATCGCAATATCCGTCATCAGCTACGCCGAGGTCTCACTTGGGACCGCCATGGGCAAGGCACCGCCGCAGGACGTTCTCGATGCATTCGTCGCAGCGATCCCGTTATTGGAGTTCGGAGCGGAGGCGGCCCGAACTTATGCCCGGCTTCCGTTCAAGCGCGCCCGCTTCGACCGGTTGTTAGCCGCCCATGCGCTAACGATCGACGCGACGATCATCACCAACAACGAACGCGACTTCGCCGACGTGCCCGGCCTGCGCATCGAGAACTGGAGCAAGTGACCTTTGCCGCGACCGTGCTGACGCTCTATCCGGAGATGTTTCCCGGGCCGCTGGGCGTCTCGCTCGCGGGACGGGCGCTGGCGGAGGGGCGGTGGGGTTGCGAGGCGGTCAACATCCGCGACTTCGCGGGCGACCGGCATCGCACGGTCGACGGCCCGCCCGCCGGGGGCGGGCCGGGGATGGTACTGCGCGCGGACGTGGTCGCCGCGGCGCTCGACAGCGTGGCGCCTCCCAATCAGCCTGACGCGCGCGCGGTGCTGGCGATGACGCCGCGCGGTGCACCGCTGACCCAGGCGCGGGTGCGCCAACTCGCGCAAGGGCCGGGTGTGATCGTGGTGTGCGGCCGGTTTGAAGGTATCGACGAACGCCTGTTCGAGGCGCGGGCGGTCGAGCAGGTGTCGATCGGTGATTACGTCCTGTCCGGCGGCGAGATGGCGGCGCTGGTGCTGCTCGACGCTTGCGTTCGGCTGCTCCCCGGGGTTATGGGCGCGCCCACGAGCGGTGACGAGGAGAGCTTTGAGAGCGGCCTCCTCGAATATCCGCACTACACCCGCCCCGTGACATGGGAAGGGCGCACGATCCCCGAGGTGCTGCGGTCGGGGGATCATGCGAAGGTCGCCGCCTGGCGTCATGCCAGGGCGGAGGCCGATACACGGCTAAGGCGGCCGGACCTGTGGGAGCGCCATGTCGGCGCTCGGGTCCCGTCGCCCTCTGGCGCGCGGCACGAAACGTCAGAGGACGAGACATGAACCTGATCCAGACGCTCGAAGCCGAGCAGATCGCCAAGCTGACCGCCACCCGCGCGATCCCGGAGTTCCGCGCGGGCGATACGCTCAAGGTCGGCGTCAAGGTGGTCGAGGGCGAGCGCACCCGCGTCCAGAATTATGAGGGCGTGTGCATCGCCCGCGCGAACCGGGGCATGGGCTCGTCGTTCACCGTCCGCAAGATGAGCTTTGGCGAGGGCGTCGAGCGCGTGTTCCCGCTCTATTCGCCCAACATCGACTCGATCGAGGTGGTGCGGCGCGGCGCGGTCCGGCGCGCGAAGCTCTATTACCTGCGCGGCCGCACCGGTAAGGCGGCACGCATCGCCGAGCGCCGCGACACGCGGGGTGATGCCAAGGCGTAGGAAAGCCAATGCTGTTCCCCTGCGAAGGCAGGGGCCCGGCTCCGTGCGGTTTGGGATTATTTACACCCACAATGATCACCGTAGCTGGGCCCCGGCCTTCGCCGGGGAACTGCTGCGTTGTTAATATTGTAGCTGCAGGCGCGCGACCAGCAGCTCGATCGCGGGCTCCGGCGCGCCCGAGACCTGGAGCAGGTAGCGGCCAGGCTTGAGCGGGAAGTCGACCATCTTGCGGACTCCCGTGCAGTCGGGGCCGTGCCCGTGTGCGCTCGACGCCACCGCCTCGCTCCCCGCGACCAGGTCGATCCAGGCGGGGCCGCTCAGCGCGACGCGGTAGGTGCCCGCGTCCGTGACCGTGAAGGCGAACAGGCCGCCATGGGTGGTCGCGGTGCCCGGATGCTCAGGCTGAACGGGGTAGGCGACGCGCGGGGTCTGCGCGAGGGTGGCGCGCATGCCCGCGCCAAGTGGAAGGGTCGCCGCGCCGAGCTCATCGCGCGTCGTCGCCGCCGTGACCGCGCGTGGGCTCGTCCAGCCGGCCAGTTCGGGCGGCAGCTTGCCGGGCGCGGCGCAAGGCGCAGGCGCGGGCATCGGCATCGCCTGCGCGGCGGCGAGAGTGAGCAGGGTCGCGAGCATCGGTGCCTCCGTTGAGAGTCACCGGATACCAGCGGCGCGCTTCGTTGTCGAAGGCTTGTGCCGTGCGCAGTGGCGGCGCATGGCGCGCCCAGCTGACGGGACCAGGGCGTGACGCAGGACGACGACAAGCGGCTCGCGGCCGAAGCGGCGGTGGCTGAGGTGCGGGACGGCATGCTGGTCGGGCTCGGCACCGGCTCCACCGCCCGTTACGCGATCGACGCGGTGGGAGCGCGAGTGCGCGACGGGCTCAGCATCCGCGCGGTCGCCACCTCCGTCGCGAGCGCGCGCCAGGCGGCGGCGCT
>CAXSEO010000301.1:0-4342 GCA_964235525.1 uncultured Sphingomonas sp.
GTCATGGCGAGCGCGCGCGAGGTGGTCCGCCTCGCCCTCCTGCCCCTCGCGCCGGGCGAGCAGGTCGAGGATGTGCACCGTCTCCTCGACCGAGGCGGCCAGGCTGCGCGGCAGTTCGGCGCGCGCGATCAGCAGGTCGATGACGTCGGCGGGGCGGAGCCCTTCCGAATACAGCCAGCGATAGGCGTTCACCGCCGACACGGTCTGCAACAACGTGGTCCACTGGTCGCGGTCGACGAGCCCGCCCACCAGCTCGCCCTCGGGAAGCAGCAGGTGATATTTGACGTCCAGCAGCCGCGCGGTGTTGTCCGCGCGCTCGACCGCTTGGCCCAGCCGGATGAACCAGGTGGTCTGGTTGCGGAGCATGCGGTGGATCGCGCCTTCGAACCCGCGCGTCTCCGCCTTGACCGCTTCCATCAGCGACAGTGTGGCCATGTCGCTCGCCGGGTGCTCCCGATTGTCGAAGATTAGCCAGGCGCGGTTGATCGCGGTCCACGCCTCGCGGCTGAGCGCGGTGCGGACCGCACGCGCGTTGCGCCGCGCCATCTCGAGGCAGGCCTTGATCGACCCGGGGTGGGAGGAGTCGACGGTCAGGAAACAGGCGACCTTGGTTGGGGTCAGCTCTTCATGCGTGGCGTTGTACGCGCGTTCGGTGTCCGACACCGCCAGCGCCGATCGCCACGCCGCCTCCCCCGCCGGCTGCGAGGACAGCGCGTCGAGCCGCACCGTCGCCTCCACCAGCCGCGCGGTGAAGTCCGCGCGCTCGATATAGCGGCCCAGCCAGTAGAGCGACGAGGCAGTGCGTGACAGCATCAGGCGCCGCCCATCCGCTGCACCATCCCGCCCATCACCTGCGCCATTCCGCCCGCGCTCATCGTCTGGCCCGCGCCGTCCTCCATCAGCACGAAGCTGTCCTTGGTGCCGCCGCCCTGGCTGGAGTTCACCACCAGCGACCCCTCGCGCAGCGCGACGCGGGTCAGCCCGCCGGGCACCACCTGCACCCCGTCCGCGCCGGTCAGCACGAACGGGCGGAAGTCGACATGGCGGGGGCTCAACCCCGCCTCGGCCAGCGTCGGCACGGTGGACAGCGCCAGCGTCGGCTGCGCGATATAGCGGTGCGGCTCCGCCACCAGCGCGGCGCGGAACGCGGCGATCTCGTCGCGCGAGGACGTCGGGCCGACCAGCATCCCATATCCGCCCGACCCGTCGACCAGCTTCACCACCAGCTCCTCCAGGTGATCGAGCGTGTAGCGCAGCGCGTCGGGCTCGCGGCAACGCCAAGTCTCGACATTGGGCAGCTTCGCCTCGCTCCCTGAGTAGAAGCGCACGATCTCGGGCATGTAGCTGTAGATCGCCTTGTCGTCGGCGATGCCATTGCCCGGCGCGTTGATGATCGCGACATTGCCCGCCGCATAGGCCGCGATCAGCCCGCGGACACCGAGCATCGAATCGGCGCGGAACACCAGCGGGTCGAGAAAGTCGTCGTCGACCCGCCGATAGATCACGTCGACGCGCACCGGCCCGGCGATCGTCCGCATGAACACGACGTCGTCGTCGACCATCAGGTCGCTCGCCTCGACCAGCTCGACCCCCATCGTGTCGGCCAGGAAGCTGTGCTCATAATAGGCCGAGTTATAGTGGCCAGGGGTCAGCACCACGCACACCGGGTCGCCGCCGTCGCGCGGGCATACCGAGCGCATCGTCGCGAGCAGCCGGTCGGGATAGCTGTCGACCGGCGCGACGCGGAAATCGCGGAACAACTCTGGGCACAGCCGCAGCATCGCCTCGCGGTTCTCGAGCATGTACGACACGCCCGACGGCGTGCGCGCATTGTCCTCCAGCACATAGAACTGGTCCGGCCCGGTGCGGACCAGGTCGATGCCGCAGATATGCGCCCAGATGTCGTGCGGCGGGCGCATCCCGGCCACCTCGCGGCGGAATTGCGGGTTGCCGAGGATCAGGTCGGCGGGCAGCACCCCTTCGGCCAGGATGCGTTGTTCGCCATAGATGTCATGGAGGAACGCGTTGATCGCCTCGACCCGCTGGACTAGCCCCTCGGACAGCCGCGCCCACTCGTCGGCGAGGAACACGCGCGGGACGATGTCGAACGGGATGATCCGCTCGGCCGCTTCGCTGTCACCATACACGGCAAAGGTGATGCCGAGCTGGCGAAACGTCGCCTCGGCGGCGCGCTGGCGACGGCCGAGCTCGTGCGGCGGCGTGTCGTCGAGCCAGCGGTGGAGCGCGACGAGCTCGGCCCGCCGCTCACCGCCGGGCGCGCCCATGATCTCGTCGAACGACCGCTGATCCATGTTCGTCACATAAGCACGGCCACCCGCGTCGGTGCCAGCGGTTTCGCCGCGTCAGCGCGCCCTTGCCTGCTGGGCCGCGAGTTCCTGGTCGAACGCCGCGCGCGACGTGGCGACGATGCGCGCGAGTTGGCCGGAGTCGATGAACGCGTTCCTGGCTCCCGCCACCTGCCGCGCGTGGCGCTCCAGGACGTCGGCCATTTCGGGATACGCGGGCAGCACGACGTCCGCGCGCATGGCGCCGAGCCGGGCGAAGCCGCGGCGATAGTCGGCGACGATCCCCGGATAGCCGTGGTTGCCGACCAGCCGGTTGCCCGCCACCGTCATGCTGCACGGGAAGACGACCCGGAGCGTCCGCGCGCGGTCGCGGACCGGCATCGACCAGCTGGTGCAGCCCGGCGTGTGTCCAGGCGTCCAGGTCGCGGTGAGCACTGCATCGCCCAAACGAACCGTCTCGCCGTCGCGCAGCACGCGGTCGACCTTGACCGGCGCGAAGGTGATCAGGCCATAGTTGGTGTCGCTCGGCGGTCGCCCGCTTTCCAGCGCCGGGGCCTCCGCCGCGAGCGCCGCCAGCCTCGCGCCGGTGTCCCGCTTGAGCGCGGCGAGGCCCACCGGCATGATCGAAATGCGCGTGGCTGTTGAGCAGCAGCTTGACGTCGGACAGGCGCGCGCCTGTGGCCACGATGTTACGCTCGATCGCAGCGACGTTGCCCGCCAGCGTGCCGTCGAGCAGCACCGCGCCCGATGGCGTGCGGATCAGATAGGCCGCCAGCCCCCTGGTGCCGACATAATAGATATTGCCGACGATCCTGAACGGGGCGATCGGCTCGCTCCAGCCTGGCGGGTCGGACGCGGCGGCGGGCGCGGCCGACGCGAGCAGGAACAGCGCCAACTTGCGGATCACAGCGCCTCCAGCGTCGCGGAAGTGAGCAGCTGCGGCAGCACTCGCGCCTCCGCAGCGCCGGGGGGGTAGTAGAGGTAGAGCGGCACCCCCGCGCGCCCGTGCGCCTCGAGGAAGCGGCCGAGCGCGGGGTCGCCGTTGGTCCAGTCGCCGACCAGCACCGCCACACCCCGCCGCGCGAAGGCGGCGCGGACGCCGTCGGTGTCGATCGCCGCGCGCTCGTTGACCTTGCAGGTGAAGCACCAGTCGGCGGTGAAATAGGCGAACACGGGGCGCTTTGCAGCGCGGAGGCTGGCGAGGCGCGCCTCACTGAACGGCTGCGCGCCTTCGGTCGCGACGCTTGCTCCGGCGGGAGCGCCCGCGCGAAGCCCGGCCGCGGCCGCGACCGTTACTCCGATCAACAGCGCAGCGCTGACCCAGCCGAAGCCAAGCCCTCGCGCCTGCCGCCGCCCGGCGACCCACAGCAGCACCGCCACCGCGAGCACCGCGACCAATGCCGCCGCGATCGCGTCCACCCCCGTCTCGTGCCCCAGCACCCAGGCGAGCGCGATCGCGGTCAGGAACATCGGCACCGACAGCATTTGGCGCATCGTCGCCATCCACGCACCCGGCTTGGGCAGCCGCGTCCGCAGCGCGGGCACGAAGCCGACAGCCAGGAACGGCAGCGCCAGCCCCAAGCCCAGCCCGAAGAACACCGCCAGCGCCGCGAACCACGGCAGCACCAGCGCCACGCCCAGCGCCGCGCCCATGAACGGTCCGGTGCACGGCGTCGCGATCACCGCCGCCAGCGCGCCGGTCGCGAACGCGCCGCCCCGGTCCGCCAGCTTACCAATCGGGGGCGTCGGCAGCTCGAACAGCCCGGCAAGGTTGAACGCGATCCCCGCCGTCAGCAGCAGCAGCACCAGCACCGTGCGCGGGCTCTGCAGCTGGAACGCCCAGCCGACGCTGGTGCCGCCCGCTCGCAGCAGCAGGATCGCCGCGCCCAGCGCCACCACCACCAGCACCACGCCCGCCGTATAGGCCAGCGCCTCGCCGCGCGCATGGCGGGCGCTGGTGCCCGAGCGGGCGAGGCTCATCGCCTTGAGGCTCAGGATCGGGAACACGCACGGCATCACGTTGAGCACCACGCCGC
>CAXSEO010000302.1:0-4324 GCA_964235525.1 uncultured Sphingomonas sp.
GCGCGGCCCATGCGCCCGTCCACACCGCCGACGCTCGGCGGCGTAGTGGTGGGGGTGCTGGTGCCGGCGGCGGCGGTCCGCGCCGGGGCGGCGGTGGTGGCGGCGGCGGTCGTCCGCGCTCAACTGCCAGCGCATGACGGTTGCGGGACGCGCCGCGCCCGGATAGGGGCGGCGCTCCCGGCAAATGCGGAGCGGTGGCCGAGTGGTCGAAGGCGCTCGCCTGGAAAGTGAGTATACGGCAAAACCGTATCGAGGGTTCGAATCCCTCCCGCTCCGCCACCGGCTTTGTCCGAACCCGTCCGAAAGTGTCCGACGCCGTCCAGAAAGCGTTAATAATCGGCTATATTGCCGCTAGCTGCCGTCCGAGGCACGCCGACCGCAACCGAATGCAAGCGGGGGTATTCTGGGGTAGCAGCGGGGCGGTCCCGGGGGTATCGATGCTGACCCAGAAGGTGGTGCTCGCGGCGGCGGCGCGGGACAAGGCCTACAAGGTGCCCGAGGCGGTCGGCCTGCATCTCTTCGTCACCCGGAAGGGCGTGCGGAGCTGGCGCTACAAGTTCCGGACGTTGCAGGGGCGCGACCCGGCGCTAGAGGCCCGCCGGGTCAAGCTCGTCGGGCAGGGCCGTGCCGAGGAGACGTTCGAGCAGTGGGCGCGCGACTGGCACGCGCAGCAGAAGGGGCGCTGGAAGCCCGTGCACGCCGCTGACGTGATCGAGAGCATACAGCGCGAGCTCTTTTCCGGTGATCAGGGCATATCCCGTCACCCAGATCGACGACCCGCTCCTTCTCGCGGCGCTCCAGAAGGTGGAGAGGCCCGGCGCGGTCGAGACCGCACGTCGCCTGCGCCAGCGCGCCGAGCGGGTGTTCCGCTTCGCCAAGGCGGAGGGCGCGGCAACGCCAATCCCGCGACCGACGTGAAGGTGCGATGGCCGCGCTGCCGAGGAAGCGGCGCTGGCCCGCGATCACGGACGTCGAGCGCCTACGCGGGCTGGTTCGCGACGTCGATGCCGCGGGGCTTCGCCCGTTACGAGGCTGGCCTCACGGTTCATGGGCCTGACCGCGCAGTGGCCGGGCATGATCCACCGTCTGCCCTGGGTCGAGATCGAGAACGTGGACTGGGATCGTCCGGACCTGCCCTGCCCCGACGCGGTCTGGCATGTGCAGTCTGAGTACATAAAGCTGGAATTCGACCTGCGCGACGACGACGAGTGAGACCATTACGTGCTGCTCGCCCCGGCGGCGGTGGACGGGCTGAGGGCCGTCCGCGCGCTGACCGGCGGCGGCCCGCTGGTGTTCCCCCCGGGCGTGGAGCGTGCACGACCTGATCAGCGCGGACGCGTCGGGTATCTCTACAACCGGATCGGCTGCAAGGGCGTCCACACGCCGCACGGCTGGCGTTCGGCGTTCAGCACGGTGATGAACGGTCTCGTCGAGCGGACGCATCCTGGGGCGGACCGCCTGCTCATCGATCGCCTCATCATCGAACTGACGCTGGCGCACGTTTCCTCGGGAATGAGCGAGACCGAGTTCCGGTACAACCGCAACCGGTACATGGAGCGCAGGCGCGAACTGGCCGACCAATGGGCCTCCATGCTGGTTTGCGGATTGTCCCCGGCAGCCACGCTGCTGGAGGGTCGGCGGCGATCGCGACCGCGCTGAGGAGAGCGGCGGACCTTGGCTGGACGCCCGGCCCCGCGCCGACCAGATTCGCGAGCCGATAGGCGATGTCCACCACTCATTTGCCCAAGGACGACGCGTGAGCCTTCGTCCATTCCTCTGTTCTGATTTCAGGCATTCCCGATCAGATCCGTGATCGGCGCAACCGGGCGACTTCGCTCCACCAGGAGAGCCGATCCGGTCCCGAGGGCACTCATCATTGTTGACGCGCACCGCTCAACCGCACGTCCCGAACGCGCCAGCCTTCGCTCACCGCGTCGCCCCTTATCGCCTCGGCAACGCCGGCCAGTCCCGCCGGGGAGGATCGGACGACGAGTGACGAACCACGCGGGCAGCTGCGCCCGCGCCTCGTCGCGCGTGCCCTCAACAGCTTGCGGCCGCGCGCGAGCGACACCAGCCGTTCGCGCAGCCGCTCCGTCTGCTGCATGACGTTGCTCGGGAACACCACGGTGGCGGCGCCCACCGCAGCTTGGCGGAGCCGCCCGGCATTTGGACGATCGTAGCCTCGCCGCCGCGTTGCCTAGGGCGACGGTGAACGACGTGCGGGAAGGCTTGCGACGTCATGGCCGCTGCGCACTCGCCGGCGGTCGCCGAGACCCCCGCCATGACGACGTCACCCGACAAGCTGCCGTCCGTCTTCCCGGACGAGCTGCGCGACCGCACGGTGCTGTCGACGCTGATCGGCGGGATGGTGGAGCTCACGCCCGCGGGGCGGGACTTCAAGGGCCGTTTGCCCGTTCCACTTCGAGCCGACCCAGTGCTTCTACGTCAGCGACGACAAGGGCTTCTACCACTGCTTCGGCTGTTCGGCGCATGGCGACGCGATCAGGTGGATGACGGAGCAATGTCGGATTCCTTCATCGACGCGGTCGCGGAACTTGCGCTGGCGGCCGGGCTTGACGTCCCACCGCCGATCAGCGCGATGCGATCGAAGGGTGCCTGTCGGGTGGCCACGCGATGGCGGCGGCGCTCGGCGGCGGCCCGTTCGAAGCGGGTACGGTGGTCTCGACCTCGTCAATGCCGCAGTTACGTGATGAGCGGTGATGAGGTCCGCAAGGCAGCCGCGGCCATGCTCCTGCGCATCGCGCTCGAGGCGGACGTCCAAGCCGCCTCGTTGCTGGCCGCAGTCGCCGTCTCTAAGGACGAAGTCCGCGCGATTCCGCTGCCGACACGAGGGCCGAGGAAGCCCCGCGCAGCATGACGGCGCGGAGCGCTGCCGGCGTCTCTGCCGGGTCCGGACGGCGGGGAGGCCGCCCAAGCCGCCATCATCCTGCCAACGTCATCGCCTTGTCCGATCTTGCCTCCGTGGCGGCCGCGAGTCCGTTCCATTTCAGTCGCGCGTTCGCGAGCGAGATGGACGCGTCGCCATACGGCTTTCCGCGGACCCGCCGGATAATTACCATTTGAGCGATCGGCTTTCTACACTGTGGCGATTGCGACAACGTGGGTATCGCTCGGCACCGGACGGCCTTGTGCGTTGCGTTCGCTGTAGCGATCGACGACGTACTCGGCGCTATCTCGCGTCAGGAGCGAGAACTCATCGCAGACGATGAGCAACAGGTGGATGACCGGCGCGCCGGGCGCGGAGAACTCGTCCCACAGCTTCGACCGCAGTCCTTGCGTGGAATACCCGCACCGCGCAAGCAGCGCGAGCGCGTCGGGCTTGACCACGCTCTTGGGAAGCTCCCGGCCGAGAAGGCACGAAAGCGCCCGCTCCCATGTTTGTTGAGCGCGCTTTCGGCGAGGATCGAACGCACGGAGTTGCCGGTGCAGAAGAACAGGACGTTGACCAGGGGCGGGTTCGCTGAGGATGAGATCGCGATCACGGCATTGGCGCAGGCAAGCGCGCCGGTGGCGGCGACAGCCGGGCGAGAGGCGAGAAATCCGGGGAGGAGACGCTCCGCGTCGATCGGCGCTTGAGATCACGCGCATAATCACGCGGGCGGACCCGTACCGGTATCCAAGCGCTGCCGGCCGCCCAATGCATCATGTCAAATAGGAATGCACGATCTCGACCAGCTCCTCGGCGGCCTGGGCGCGCGGGTCGGTCTTGGGTAGAGCGGGATAATGCGGTGCTCGGACGATGGGCGAACGGGCGCTGGCTCAACCTGTTCACCGGCGTGATAATCGCGGCGCTGGTGATGCTGTCGATCACCCTCACCGCCTCGGTGGTCTACCCGGAGATGACCGCGGGGGCGATGCTGGCGATCCTCGGCGGCGGCGCGGCTGTGACCGCGATCGGCTGCATTGTCGTGCTGCTCCGGAAGAGCAAGCCCATCGACCGCACCGGCCGGCGCGACTGGCGGATGCCAGCGCTTGAAGAGCTAGAACCTTCCCGGATGTCCGGCGCGCGGCGATTGTGGATGAGCGTGCTGCGGCTCTACCTGCTGGTCGCGGGTGGATTGGTGTTCGTGCGGATCGTCCGGTACACCTGAAGGAAATCCTTGATGGATGATGGACCAAGTCGCCGCGGCGTCATGCCGCTGCTCCACCTCACGCCTCGCATATAACGCTCGACCTACGTTGAAGACGCGGACGGCGGGCAACCAGTCCGAATGGAGTCGCCTTATGCTCGCCCTCGCCTTCGCTCGCGCGTCCGCCGCGATCACCATTGCCGTCGGCTGTTCCAGCCCCGCGCTCGCGCAGG
>CAXSEO010000303.1:0-4321 GCA_964235525.1 uncultured Sphingomonas sp.
CAGGGCGCGGTAGCCGGCAACGTCGATCCAACGGGCGGCGATCAGCGCGCCGCCAGTTTCTGCACGAACGGCGGGTAGCGATCGCCGACGATCGCGCCAGGCGCGAACGCGCGGTCGAGCGTGGCGAGCTCGTCGGGCGCGAAACGGATGTCGAGGATCGCGAGGTTCTCGGCCAGGCGGGCGCGGCGTCGCATCCCGATCAGCGGCACGATGTCATCGCCTCGCGTCAGCAGCCAGGCGACCGCGAGTTGCGCCGCCGTGCAGCCGCGCGCCGCTGCCATGTGGTTCAGGACGGCCACGGTCGCGATGTTGCGGCGCAGGTTCTCGCCCTCCAGCCGCGGCGGCACGAAATGCAGGCCCGCGCCGAGCGGCGTGTCGACGGTAGCCCCGCTGAGCAATCCGTCTGCCAGCACGCGGTACGGCACGACGCCAACGCCCAGCTCCCGCGCGGTCGGCAGGATCTCCGGCTCGATGAACCGGCAGGCGAGCGAGTACTCGATCTCCAGCGCGGTCACCGGGTGGACGGCATGCGCGCGGCGAAGCAGGTCCGCCCCGACCTCCGAGACGCCGAGATAGCGGACCTTGCCGTCCTTGATGAGGTCGGCGATCGCGCCGATCGTGTCTTCATAGGGCACGGCGGGGTCGGGGCGGCCCGCCTGATACAGGTCGATTACCTCCACGCCGAGCCGCTGCAGCGAATAGGCGGCGAAGTTCTTGACGGAGGCGGGACGACCATCGAGCCCCAGAAACGCGCGCGACGGCGAGAACAACGCGCCGAACTTGACGCTGAGCACCGCCTGGTCGCGCCGTCCTCGCAAGGCCTGCGCGATCAGCATCTCGCTGCGACCGGCACCGTAGAAGTCGGCGGTATTGAGGAAGTTGATCCCAGCGTCCATCGCCGCCTGCAGCGTGGCGATGCTCTCCGCATCGTCGCTGCCGGGCAATGTGAAACCGCCGCACCCCAGCCCGAGCGCCGAGACCATCACGCCATCCCGGCCCAGCCGCCGCGTCATCATTCCAAGTCTCCGAGCCGGTCGTCGCAGGAGTGCATCAGCTGGTCACTGACCCTGCCGAGTCGTCCGCATCGGGACCACATACGACCTGTCGCGGACGATCCGTCTCGAGGTGACGACGCATGTCTGCCCTGCAGCAGCGTCAGTGGAGCGGGCTTTCCTCCACCCCGCGCGGACCCTTGCGTCGATACTCCTTCAACGCGCTCTCGTCCTCACCGGCGATCAGGCGACGGTACAGCTCATCGGCATCGAAATCGACGCCGATCGGGTTTTCGGCGAACGCTTCGGTGAAGAAGAACTCGCCCGCCGCCTCGACCGTGGGGCAATTGTCCACCTGGCATTCGATCTGGTTGCCGTCCGGGTCGGCATAGTACAGCGACGTGGTCGGACCATGATTGACGCCCCACACCGGCATGATGCCCGCGTCCTTCAGGCGGACGTAATTGCCGAGCAAGTCGTGCAGCGACTCATAGGTGAAGGCGAAATGGTGCACCCCCGCCGCCCCTTCGGGCTGCGGCGCGAGGCCCGGGATCTTGATCAGCGCGATGCGGTGATGCTCGTCGTCATAGGCGAGGAAGGCGATGGTGGGCGACTCGAACGCGGGCGTCGCGTTGAGCACCAGCTTGTACCACGCGAGTAGCTCGTCGAAGCGCGAGGTGCGAAGCACGACATGCGCCAACCGCGACGGTGAAACGATCCCGGATGCCTGCCGGGTCGACGGGTCGGGGGCCAAGGCGGTCGCCATCGAACTCTCTCCTTAAGTATCTTGCGCTCTGAAGCGAGCGCGTCCCTAGCACACCGCGCTTGCAGCGTGGCGATGAAAGTTGCGCCCTTCCGATACCGTCCTGTTATCGCGGTGCGCGCTCACTGGTAGTGAAAGCCGACCGTCGCGCCAAAGGTGCGCGGGGCTCCGGGCACCACGGCGAAATTGGCACCGACGATATCGACCGCGTAAACATATTGCTGCGTCAGGTTACGAACAAACAGGTTTACATCGAATCGCTTGTCCGGCGCCGTCCAGTTAAGCGAGGCGTCGATCAGATGATGCCGGTTTTGCCGCACACTGTTGTCCGCATTCATCGAGTAAGGCGAGTTGTAGTGATCGTTCCCGCTAAGCGAGAAGTTCCCGGCCGAGGTCTCGACGGTGTAAGTCGCCCCGATCGAGGCGGAGAACGGCGCGGCGAAGGGCAGGTCATACCCCGCCAGATTGACATTCTGCGTGATCGTCGCCCCGGGTAGCAGATTGCTGTTGGCGTCCCTGCGCGGAGTGGAAATGGTCGAGCCGGGAAAGCTCGCATATTTGCCATCGAGATACTCAAAGCTCCCGTTGATCACGAACCCGCGCGCCGCCGCGATGCTGAAGTCGCCGTCGACACCGTCGAGGTGCTCGCTGGCGGCGTTGAGCAGCAGCGCGTTGCCGGGCAGCGCCGGCGGAGCGGTCGAGCGGACCTGCACGTTCTTGTAGGTGTAATGGAAGTAGGCGAGGTTGAGCCGTACCCGGCGGTCGAACAGCTCCGTCTTCGCGCCCGCCTCCGTCGCGTACAGCAGCTCGGGGTTGACCGGCGGGTTGGTGAACCCGTTGCCGTTGAACGCGCCCGACTTGAAGCCGAGGTTGTGCGACGCATAGAGATGAACGTCACTGCCGATATCCTGCGCGAGCACGACGCGGTAGGTCAGCTTCTTGAACACCAACCGGGTCGGAATACCGGGCTGCACCATCGGGACGCCGCCGACGGTCACGGTATAAGGCTCGCCCGGGTAGGTCACCCCGCCCGCAGGCGGCGGGAACAGGGTGCTTCCGGGAACCACGGCCACCGAATCGGGCAATCCCGGCAGCGGCGTCACCAGCCCCGACAGCGTCTTGCGCTCATCGGTGTATCGCAGGCCAACGGTCAGCCGCGTCGCCCGAAGGAACCTGTACGTCCCGTCGCCATAGACCGAGCCGGACAGGGTCGTTGGGAAACCGTGATTGCGAAGCGGCGTGCCCGGCGCGCAAATCGCGCCGACGCAGGTGGGAAAGGTATCAAGCTGCAGTTCGGTATGATCATCATAGTAGAAAGCGCCCGCCACCCAGTCAAAACGCGATGACGACGGCTTGGACGTCAGCTGAAACTCCTGGCTGAACGACCTGTTCTTTTCATAGAAAGATGAATATGCCGCGCTCTGCCCCGCTACGGGCTGACCCAGGCCTGGATAGCCACCTTGGAAAAAGACGTCGGCATGGCTCGTCTGGTAGCCGGTGAGGCTCATCAGCGTGGCAAAGCCGAGATCCTGTTCGACCTTGATCGTGGCTATGTAGATTTTGGTCGGCGCACTCGCGTCGATACGCGACGCGAACTTGTACCGGCCGAGATAAGGCGTCCCGTCGGTAGCGAGAGTGCCGGGATACACCTGATAGGCATAGCCGAGGTCGCGATTGTTGAAATCATAGATGAAGCTGCCGGTGATCTTAAGCCCGTCGTTGACTCGCCACCGCGCCTTGATCTCGACACCGGTCTCATCCGACTTCTGCGCGTCGTGGCCGTTGAAGACGTTGGCGCTCCAGCCCTGGCTCTGCTTCTGGTGAAAACCGGCGATGTTGACCGCGAGATTGTCGGTGACGGGGGCGGAGGCGTACAGGTTCGCCGTCAGCGTATCGTAATTCGCATAGCCGACCGAGGCGTCCACGCGCGGCTTGTCGCCCGGGTCGCGCGTGGTCACGGAGATCAGCCCGCCGGTCACATTGCGACCGTACAGGGTGCCCTGCGGACCTTTGAGCACCTCGATCCGGTCGACATTGTTGAACGAGGTGATGCCGGCCGTCGGGTTGGCAAGGTATAGCCCGTCGATATAGACGGCGGTCTGCGCCTCATTGAAGCCGGTGCTGGGCGATCCAATGCCGCGCAGATAGATGTTGTTGCCGCCCGAGGGCGTCACCACCAACCCGGACACCAGCGACGGCAGCTGCAGCACGCCGGTGATGTTGTACGCCTTAAGAGTGTTGGCGGTCACCGCCTCGACCGTCGCGGTCACGCGTTGCAGGTTAACGGTACGGCGGGTGGCCGTCACGACGATGTCCTCGAGCCCGCCCCGCGCGCCGCTCGACGCCTGCGCCCCGTCCTCGACCGGGTGCGACGCGGCCACCGCGCCGGTGGCGTCGGTCGGGCTGGCGGGCGCGGTCTGTTCGGCCGCGGGCGGCGTCGCGGGTTGCGCCGTCTGCGCGAGCGCCGGTGCGGCGACCAGCACGCCAGCCGCGGACGCGAGCAACAACAGCTTGCGTTTCGTCACCATGATCACGCACCCTCCCCAACTTGTTCTGTTCTTCGGCA
>CAXSEO010000304.1:0-4310 GCA_964235525.1 uncultured Sphingomonas sp.
CACGGTCGCGTCCGCGTCCGACAGCGGTGCGGCAAGCGCGAACGTCAGGGTGCGCGCGTTCGCGAACAGCGTGGCAAGCGCGTCGGGAAGCGGACGGGGTGCGACTGAGGGCATGGACTGCTCCGGCCTGACTGGCACGCATGTGTCAGCGCGGGCCCGCGTCTAGGGTCCGGACCCGTGGTCGCCAACGGCCAGGACGGTCCGAGGAAGCTGGCCGGCGTGGCGGCGTCCCGAACAGTGATACTTTGCGGCGTTCCGTCACGACATTCTCGCGCCGACGCGGGTGGTCGTTCGCGGAAAGTGGCTGGCGGTTTCGCCTTCGGAATGATGGCGGTGGCGATCGCCGAACCGGGAAGCTCGTGGCCGGAGAATGAGATGCACATTTCGGAGGATACCCGTCGTTCCCCTTCCACCAGGAGATCAGCCAGATCGACGCCGGGGAACTCCTGAACACCACGCCGGCCAGCGTCCAGCCGATCGCGGAGGCGCTGGACATGAAGTTCGAGGTCGATGGCGAAGGAACGGCCGCGAACCTGCAGACGGCGCTGGCCGTCGCGCGCTCGGTGGCCTTCTCCGGCGAGATCGCGCCTCACCTGCGCATCCCCCAGAAGGCGGTCGCCGCGAGGATGCGCGCGCTTGGGATACCGGAGGTGTTGATGGGGTGGCCACGGGCGTATTTGATCAAGGCGGGGATCCTGCCTACATTGCCGACTTGAGAGGGCCAGATGAGCAATGTCACAATAAGGTTGTGGCAGCGGTTTCACCGGGACCGGTTTGCAAGGCGCCCCACGCTCTTGTGTATTCCGAGGTGTCGCCGATTCATCGCGTCGACCGTGTCGTCGTCCGGCATCGGGCGCGGCTCCGCTGCGCGATGCGCGTTACAGCGAACTTGGCCGTGTCGCAGGCGATCTGAACCTGGCGGGGCAGCGCAATCATCCGGTATCCGAACGCGGTCGCTTTCGCGCGGCCGTTTTGCCGATCGATCTTCGCGTAGTCGAGCAGGATCTCGGGCAGGCGTGACGTAGCGAGAAGCGTGAGCGCGGCCAGCAGCAGGTAAAGTGTCCGAGCATCCATGCTCGGTATCGCTGGCGCCGGTGTCGACAAGCGGTTGGTGGCCGGTATGGTCGGCTCGTGACCCCCGCGCGCTGGCAGTTCTGGATCGACCGTGGCGGCACCTTTACCGACGTGGTCGCGCGCACGCCAGACGGCGCGCTGGTCATCGCCAAGCTGTTATCGGAGGATCCGGGTCGCTACGCCGACGCGGCGGTGGCGGCGATCCGGCGGCTGACCGGCATCGCTGACGGTCCGCTCCCGCTCGCCGACATCCGCATCGGCACCACCGTCGCGACCAACGCGCTGCTCGAGCGGCAGGGCGAGCCGGTGCTGCTGGTCGTCACGCGCGGGTTCGCGGACGCGCTGCTGATCGGGCATCAGGCGCGGCCCGACATCTTCGCAACGGAGATTGTCCGACCCGCCCCGCTCTACGCGCGGGCGGTCGAGGTGGACGAGCGGGTCACGGCGGAGGGCGAGGTGCTGATCCCGCTCGACCCCGAGGGGGCGAAGGCGGCGCTGCGGGCGGCGTATGACGACGGCCTGCGCGCGGTTGCGATCGCGCTGGTCCATGGCTTTCGCCACCAGGCGCATGAGGCCGCGCTGGCGGAGATCGCGCGCGCGGTCGGGTTCACACAGGTGTCGGTCAGCCACGAGGTCTCGCCACTAATCCGCCTCATCCCGCGCGCGAGCACGACGGTCGCGGACGCGTACCTGTCGCCGGTGCTGGCGCGCTATGTCGCGGAGCTGGGCGCGGCGCTCGGAGCGGGGCAGCGGCCGCTGTTCATGCAGTCGAGCGGCGGCTTGGTCGACGGCGCCGCATTCCGGGGCAAGGACGCGCTGCTGTCCGGCCCGGCGGGCGGGATCGTCGGCATGGCGCGCACCGCCGCGGCGGCGGGGTTCGATCGGGTGATCGGCTTCGACATGGGCGGGACCTCGACCGACGTGTCGCTTCACGACGGCCGGTTCGAGCGACGCAACGACGCTGAGGTCGTCGGCATCCATATCACCGCGCCGACGCTCAGGATCGACACGGTCGCAGCGGGCGGCGGGTCGATCTGCCGCTGGATGGGCGGACGGCTGGTGGTCGGGCCGGAGAGCGCGGGCGCGGTGCCCGGCCCCGCCTGTTACCGGCGCGGCGGGCCGTTGACGGTGACTGACTGCAACCTGCTGCTCGGCAAGCTGGTCCCCGAGCACTTCCCGCGGGTGTTCGGGCTCGGCGGCGACGAGCCGCTCGACCGCACCGCCGCCGCCGCGCGGATGGACGAATTGCTTGACATGATGGCGGCGGACACCGGCAAGCGCGCTGACCCGCTCGCCGTCGCAGAGGCGCTGGTCGCGATCGCGGTCGCGAACATGGCCAATGCGGTGAAGGCAATCTCCGTCGCGCGTGGGCACGACCCGGCGGCGTATGCGCTGAGCTGCTTCGGCGGTGCGGGCGGGCAACATGCGTGCCTCGTCGCGGATGCGCTCGGCATCGAGCGGGTGCTGGTGCATCCGCTGGCCGGGCTGCTCTCGGCCTATGGGGTGGGGCTCGCCGACCGGCGCGCGTTGCGCGAGGAGACGGTCGCGCTGCCGCTGGCGGACGAGGGCGCACTGGCGGCGGCGGTAGATCGGCTGGGAGCAGCGGCGCGCGAAGCGCTGGTTGCGCAAGATGTCGCGGCCGACACGATTCGCATCGAGGCGACCGCGCGCGTCCGGTTCGCGAGCGGCGACACGCTGATCGACGTGCCGGTCGGCTCGCCCGCGGTGATGCGCGCCGCGTTCGAGACGGCGCACCGCGAGCGGTTCGGCTTTGTCGGTGAGGGCGCGCTGGTAGTGGAGCAGCTCGGCGTCGAGGCGATCGCCGACGCCGCCACCGAGGTCACCGCCTTTCCGCTCCCCGCCGAGACCGCGCCGCCGCTGGGTACCATCACCGCGTACCTCGCGGGCGAGACCCGCGCCGCGCTACTCCACGACCGCGCCGGGCTGGCTGCGGTGGCACGAGTCAAAGGGCCGGCGTTGATCGTCGACCCCGCCTCCACCACCGTCGTCGAGCCGGGCTGGACCGCCGAGGTCGACCGGCTCGGCAACCTGATCCTGACCCGTCATGCTCCCCGCGCCGCCGCCGTCTCGGGCACCGAAGCCGATCCGCTCCGGCTCGAGATTTTCGCCGGGCTGTTCATGGCGCTGGCGGAGGAGATGGGGGCCGCGCTCCAGCGCAGCGCCGCGTCGGTCAACATCCGCGAGCGGCTCGACTTCTCCTGCGCGCTGTTCGACGCGGGCGGCAACCTCGTCGCTAACGCGCCGCATATCCCGGTGCATCTGGGCTCGATGGGCGACAGCATCCGCACCGTGATCGAGCGGCGGAGCGCGGACGGACGCGGGATGCGCGCGGGCGACGCCTATGCGCTCAATACGCCGTACGCGGGCGGCACGCATTTGCCCGATATCACGGTGGTGATGCCGGTGTTCGTCGGCGCGGACACCCCCGCCTTCTACGTCGCCGCACGCGGGCATCACGCTGACGTGGGCGGCACCGCGCCCGGATCGATGCCGCCGGACAGCCGCACCATCGCCGATGAGGGCGTGATCCTCGATAATGTCCTGCTCGCCGATGAGGGCGGGTTCCGCGAGGCGAAGATGCGCGCGCTGCTCGCCGCAGGGCCATACTCGGCGCGCAACATCGACCAGAACATCGCCGACCTGCTCGCGCAGCTCGCGGCCTGCCGGCGCGGCGCGGACGGGCTGGCGCGGATGTGCGCCGAGCAGGGGCGCGCGACCGTGTCCGCCTATATGGAGCACGTCCAGGCGCACGCCGCCGCCAGCGTCCGCACGGCGCTGGCGACGTTGCCCGACGGGGTGTTCGCGTACGAGCTCGACAACGGCGCGGTCGTGCGCGTGGCGGTGCGCGTCGACCGCAAGGCGCGCACCGCCATCGTCGATTTCACCGGCACCAGCGAGCAACGCGCCGACAACTTCAACGCGCCCCGCTCCGTCGTGCGCGCGGCGGTGCTGTATGTGTTGCGGCTGGTGGTGGGCGAGGCGATCCCGCTCAACGACGGCTTCCTGCGCCCGGTCACCATCGTCATTCCCGACGGCTCGATGCTGTCGCCCCGCTTCCCCGCCGCCGTGGTGGCGGGCAATGTCGAGACCAGCCAGGTGGTGACGGACGCGCTGCTCGGTGCGCTGGGGGTGATGGCGGGGTCGCAGGGGACGATGAACAACCTGACCTTCGGCGACGACGCGCGGCAATATTACGAAACGTTCTGCGGCGGCGC
>CAXSEO010000305.1:0-4281 GCA_964235525.1 uncultured Sphingomonas sp.
CAGCTTCGTGGGCGTGTGTCGCAGCTGAAGGGCAGCGCGCTTAACCTCCGCGAGCGCTCGATCCAGTATACGATCCTTCAGCGCGAGGTTGATACCAACCGCACCTTGTATGACGGCCTGCTCCAGCGCTTCAAGGAAGTCGGGGTCGCGGGCGGTGTCGGCGAGAACCTGATCTCGATCGTCGACCGCGCCGAACCGCCTGGCGCGCCGTACAGCCCGCGCACGCTGATGAACATGGCGTTCGGCCTCATCGGCGGACTGCTGCTCGGTCTCGGCTATGCGTTCGGTCGCGAGTTCGTCGACGACAAGATCGAGACGCCCGACGATCTTGAACAGAAACTCGGGCTGCGGCCGCTGGGCGTGATCCCGCGCTTCAACAAGAGCGATCGGTTCGTGAAGCTGATCTCTGAGCCGCGCTCGCCCGTATTCGAGGCGTATCAGTCGGCGGTGACCTCCCTCCGCTTCTCCACCACCGAAGGGACGCCCAAGACGCTGCTGATCACCAGCTCGCGCCCAAGCGAGGGCAAGTCGAGCACGTCGCTCGCGCTCGCGCAGGCGTTCGCGCGCAGCGGACAACGCACCGTGCTGGTCGACGCGGACATGCGGATGCCGACCTTCGTCCCAGGCGATCCCGAAGCGATCGGCCTATCCAACCTGCTCACCGGCGAGCGCGATATCCCGCGCGCGATCCACCAGGCCAATCTGCCCAACCTGTACTTCCTGTCGAGCGGCCCCATCCCGCCCAACCCGCCCGAGCTGCTGTCCTCGCGCCGTTTCGCCGACATTCTGGACGAGCTGAGCGGGATGTTCGACCAGGTGGTGATCGACGGGCCGCCGGTGCTCGGCCTTGCCGACGCGCCGTTGCTCGCATCGGCAGTCAAGGGCGTGATCATGGTATTCGAGTCGGGTGGCGTGCGGCGCCAGGTCGCGACCACCGCGCTCGGTCGCTTGCGCGCCGCACAAGCCAATCTCGTCGGGGCGATGCTGACCAAGTTTAACGACAAGCGGATCGGCCAAGGTTACGGGTACGGCTATGGCTATGAATATGGCTATGGCGCGGGCCAGCACAGCGTCGAGCCGGGCCGACGCCTGATCGACCTCACGTCGCAATAACGCCCACCGCCGGGATGACACGTCGCAAGGGGATCGTCGCCGCGCTGTCGCTCGTGCTCGCGGCGCTGATCGTACGCGGTGCGGCGGTCGGTGCCCTCGCGGACGCGCGGCCAGACCTCGCGCTTAAGATCGCGCCGGGTGATCCGGTGTCGCTGATCGCGGCGAGCGGCTATGACCCGGACCGGCCGTCGTCGCCGACTCCCGCGCAAGCAGCCACCCTCGCGCGCGCAGCGGCGCGCGACCCGCTCTACCCCGAGCCGTATCTTGCGAGCGCGACTGCCGCCGCCGCGCGCGGGGACGACCGCCGCTCGATCGCGCTGGCAGAAGCGGCGCGGGCACGGGACCCGCGCCTGCTGGCAACCCACGCGCTGTTGCTTCAGGAATATGCACGCGTCGGCGATCTGCCCCGCGCGATCGCGACGATGAACTCGCTCGCGCTGCTCTCCGGGAATGTCAGCCCGGCACTTGCGGCATCGATGGCGAAGGTCGCCGAGGACCCGCGTGGCGCGCAGGTCATCGCGGCCGCGCTGCGAAGCAACCCCCGCTGGCGTGGCGCCTTCGTCCGTCAGGCCAACGGCCCCGGCGCGTCGCTGGCTTTCCAGACGCTGGTGAGCACGCCCGGGGGAGTGCCCGAAGCGGAAACGCGCCAGGACCGAGCGTCGTTTCTGGGACAGCTGGTGCAGAATGGCCAGTATCAGCGTGCATATCTCGCCTGGGTTAACTTCCTGCCGCCCGCCCGGATTGGTGAGGTCGCCACGATCTATGACGGCGACTTCGCCGACCTGCCCGGTCTGGAGCCGTTCAACTGGTCATTAATCAGCAACGAGGCCGCGACGGCGGAGCGCCGCGCGGACTCGCCGCTGCCCGGGCAAAAGGCGCTGGACGTCAACTTCTTCGGCAACAACCCGGCCACGATCGCGATGCAGACGCTACTCGCCGCACCGGGGACGTATCGGTTCACGCTGGTCGGCGAGGCCGATGCCGCGGGCACGTTCGCGGGGGCGCTTCGGTGGCAGCTGACCTGCCTGCCTAGCCAGAGCGTCAAATCGCTCGCGACCGTCACCCGTTTCGATGCGAAACCATTCAGGGTGAGTCAGCCCGTGACCATCCCAGCTCAGGGATGCGCCGCGCAGCAGCTATCGCTGCTCGGCGACCCGGGCGAGGTCGCGACGCTGATCCATGCCCAGTTCACCGGGCTGGCGCTGACCCCGCAATGACGCCGCCGACACCCGCTTCAGCAAGGATGCGTCCATGCGCCGATCCACGCTGATCCGGCGCGCGCGCGCGCTAAGTCCGGTCGATTTGGTGCTCGCGGGCTACGCTGGCGCGTGCCTGCTGCTCGGCGGCGCGTCGGCGGCCGGCGCGATCGCGAACGCGATGCTCCAGCTCGCGGCGGTGGCGATCATCGCCTGGCTGGCGCTGACCCCCGCGCCGCTGCTTGCCGCGACGCCATCGCGATTGTTCTGGTGGCTGCTGGCGGGACTCGGCGTGGTCGCGGCATTGCAGCTCATCCCTTTACCGCCCGCGATCTGGGGCGCGCTGCCCGGACGCGCACCGATCCTCGCCGAGGATCGCCTGCTCGGCGGGCCCACCCCATGGCTGACGCTGTCGCTCGCGCCGGACCGCGCGGTGGCGAGCCTGCTTGCGCTGTTGCCCTTTCTCGCGACGCTGTTCCTGACCATGCGCTCCACCACCGACGGGCGGGTCGCGACCGCCTGGGTCGCGATAGCAGTCGCCGCCCTCTCGATCGCGGTCGGCAGCGTGCAGCTGTTCAGCGGCGGCGCGTCGCGACTGTACCTGTACGAGGTCACCAATCGCGGCGACGCGGTGGGGTTCTTCGCCAACCGCAACCACCTCGCGACGCTGTTCCTGATGGCGCTGCCGTTCGTGGCCGCGCTCGCCGCCCGCGACGCGCAGTCGGGCAGGCGCGACGTGGCGCGGCGTAGACCGCTTTACATCGGCACGTTCCTGTTTCTCACCTTCGGCGCGGCGCTCAACGGGTCCTCTGCAGGCTTGGCCCTGCTCGGTCCCTGCGTCGCCGCGAGCGCGCTGATCTATCTGCGCGGAGTCGGGCGAATGGTGCCTAGGCGCTACGTCGCCGGCGGTGCGGCGGCGATGCTGGCGGTGCTGCTGTTCGTCAGCGTGGGGCCGTATCACGGGCGTTTCCTCGACAAGGCGATCAGCGGCGGCAACAGCGCGACCCGCGGCACCTCCATCTCGCTGACCGCCCGCGCGGCGCGGGACTTTCTGCCGCTGGGATCGGGGGTCGGCTCGTTCCGCCACATCTATACGCGCTACGAGAACCTGCAGACGCTCAACAACCAGTTCGTCAATCACGCGCACGACGACTGGGTCGAGGTCACGCTGGAGACCGGGCTGATGGGCCTCGCCCTGCTTGCCGGTCTGTGCGTGTGGCTGGCGATCCAAGGCCGCGCGTTGTGGAGCGGCACCGCGCGGGCGGGCTCGCTGGCGCGCGCGGGGCTGACGGCGGTCGTGCTGCTGATGCTGCACAGCCTGGTCGATTATCCGGCGCGCACTGCCGCGATCCTCGCCATCGCTGGCTGGGCGATCGGGATTGTCGCCACGCCCAAGCCGGCATCGCGCACATCGTCCGCCCCGACACCAGATGACGCCAGTACGGAAGCACCGACCGCTAGGGCGTTCGTGCCGGACTGACCCGCGCCACGCCCAGACCTCTCGCGTCTAGCGCTCCAGCTCGGCCATGTACCGCTCGATCACGAGGCGCTGGTCATACTCCGCCTCCATCTTTGCACGGGCCGCCAAGCCAACCTCGCGCCGTCGCTCGGGCGTGTACCCGGCCATTTCGGCGAGCGCGCGAGCGAGCGACTCTGCCGACCGGACCTCGCACAACAGCCCGGTTCGCCCGTGATCGACCGGGTCGCGGCAGCCGGGAACATCGGTCGCCACCACCGGCTTGGCCATCGCGCCCGCCTCGAGCAGCACGCGGGCGGTGCCCTCGCGATAGGACGGCAGCACGATGCAGTCGGCGGCGGCGATGAACGGGCGCACATCGTCCGCCTCGCCGAGATAGTCGATCGCGCCTTCGTTGATCCACTGCTGGAGCTGCTCGCGCCCAATCGCGGTGGGGTTCGCCACCCCGACGCCGCCCAGCAGCTGAAATCGCGCGCGCAGGCCTCGCGCGCGCAG
>CAXSEO010000306.1:0-4276 GCA_964235525.1 uncultured Sphingomonas sp.
GGTCGAGCGCCTCGCGCGAGGCGGGCGCGCGCCCGCGCCCGATCAAGTCGACCAGCTGCCGCCACGCCGACGCCGCGCCGAACGCGGTGCTCGTGTCCGCCGCCAGCACCGTCCGCAAGCTGTCGTCGAAGCGCACGCGCCACCCCCGATGCGGGAGCGATCCGCCGCCCCGTACCGATTCCTTAACGAGCGCGAGTCGGTGCAGGAACCGTTCATTTCGGCACGCGCCAAACTGGCACAATTGCTTTGGCGCGACCGTTTCTTGTGGCAAGCGCGGCAACAAGGAAGCGCGGCGTCGGCCGCCGACGGGAGGGGCGTAGCCAAATGTCGTTGGACCGGATCGACCGGCAAATCCTGGCGTTGCTCCAGCAGGACGGGCGGATGACGAACGTCGAGCTTGCCGAGCGGGTCGGGCTGACCGCACCGCCCTGCCTGCGCCGGGTCCGCGCGCTGGAGGAAATGGGCGCGATCCTGGGTTATCATGCCGATCTCGATGCGGCGCGGCTCGGCTATCCGATCACGGTGTTCGCGATGGTGTCACTTCGTAGCCAGGCGGAGCGCGACCTGTCCGCGTTCGAGGCGCATGTGGCGACCATCCCCGAGGTGCGCGAATGCCACATGCTCAACGGCGAGATCGACTTCATCCTCAAGATTGTCGCGCCGGACCTCAACCGTTTTCAGGTGCTGCTGACGACGCAGCTCACGCCCGCGCCCAACGTGGCGAGCGTGAAGACGTCGCTGAAGATACGGACCGCAAAGGCGCTGTCGGGGATACCGGTGGTGGAGTGATATCGCCCCCGCATCCCGCGGGGGCGGTGGAAAGTGCGATCACGCCGTCGCGGGGTGATCCAGCCACAGCGTCCAGAAGCCCGCGATGTCCGCGCGCGTGGGGCCGGTGACGGCGGCGAACGCGGTGCGCGCGCCCGCCTTGTCGCCCGACAGCGCCAGCGCGATGCCGAGATGGGTATTCACCTCATCCGCTTTCGCGCCGACGCCCTTGGACAGCGCAGTGCGGTAGAGCGGGATCGCGGCCGTGTAATCGCCCTTGCCGAGGTAAGCATCCGCGGTCTGCGACGCGAGACTGCCGGTCGCGCTCGCATTGGCCTTGCTCGCCAGCGCGCCGAGCGGGCCTTCGCTGGCGATGCCCCTGGCCGCGTCGGCGTTGATCGCGGTCGCGTTGGCATCGCTCGCGGGCAGCTTCCCGCTCGCGCGCCCTTCGGCGATCACGGTCCGCGCCTCGTCGGGCAGCCCCGAATCGACCACCTTCTGCGCGTATTCCTCATAGCCATATTGGTCGAGCGCCTTGTTCTGGCGCATCAGCCGGAACATATCGACCGTCTGGCCCTTGTCGAGCGTCGTCAGCGACGTCTGCCCTTCGAGCCCGTAGATATACAGCGCGTCGTGCCAGTTCTTCGACGTGGGATAGGCGGACAGCCACCGCTTGAGCCAGTCGATCGACGCGGGCTTGTTCTTCGCCTTGACGTTCTGGCCGAGCGCGTAGCGGTAATATTCCTCCGGCGCGGGCTTGCCCGATGCTTCCGCCGTCCTGATCACAGTGCCGAGATCGGCGGTGCCGCCCGCGACGTCGCCCGAGTCGATCTTGGTCTGCGCGATCAGCAGCGGCAGTTGCGGCTCGGCATAGCCGAGATCGCGCGCCGCACTGTAATAGCGAATCGCGGCCGGATAGTCGCGCTTCTGCGACGCGAACTGGCCAAGGAAGAAGTTGTACTGCGCCTGTTCGACTTGCGGGGTGCGCGGATTGGCGGCCAAAGCAGCGAGCGTCGGACCAAGCACGGACTGATCCGCCTTGGGATCGCTCTTCATCCTGGCCTGGAACACCTGCACCCGCATGTGCCCGGCCGCGTATTTGTCATCGTCGGTCTTCGCGGCGGCCTCGGCGGCGGTGACCGCCGCGTCCATCGCGGCGACGTCGGTGCCCTTCAGCGCCACCTGCGCGGGCTGTGCCGCCTTGACGAACTCGGGCGAGAACTTCGGTCCGGCCGCCGCCTGTTCCTTCTTGGCGTCGGCCGGCTGGACCAGCGCGAACCCCGACGCGCCCGCCAACAGCGCCGCGACCAGCGCGAGCCTGGGGAAGTATGTCATCGCGAAACTCTCCTGTTGCGGCGGGCGCGGCCCGCTCAAATCGATGCTCTATCTATAAAGACTGCGTTTGATGGTTCAAGCCGAAGGGCGCTGAACCGGCATTGAACGGGCGCGCCGCCGCGCTTACCCGCGGGCCGGATGATCGCCGTGCTCTCCCCCGCCAAGACGCTCGACTACCGGACGCCGCACGCGCCCGTCGCCGCCAGCGCGCCCCGGTTCGCGGCGGAGGCGGCGTCGCTGGCGGCCTCGGCCGGGCGGCTCGGGCCGAAGCGGCTGGGCGAACTGATGCATATCTCGCCCAGGCTCGCGCGGCTCAACGTCGACCGGTTCCGCGCGTTCGCAGCGGCGGAAGAGCGGCCCGCGCTGTTCGCCTATGCGGGCGACGTGTATCGCGGGTTCGAGGCGCGGTCGCTCGCGCCCGAGGCGCTGCCGTTCGCGCAGGACCATTTGCGGATGCTGTCGGGGCTCTACGGGCTGCTTCGCCCGTTCGACGTGATCCGCCCGCACCGGCTGGAGATGGGCACGCGCTGGGCACCGCGACGCAAGGCGTTGACCGATTGGTGGGGCACGCGCATCGCCGAGGCGCTGGCGGCGGACGTCGCGGAAGAAGGATCGGGCGTGGTGCTCAACTTGGCGAGCCAGGAATATTGGGCGGGGGTGGCCGCGCACATGCCCCCCGGTATCCGCGTGATCGCGGCCGATTTCCGTCAGGCGCACCCCGACGGCCCGCGCTTCGAGAGCTTCGCCGCCAAGCGCGCGCGTGGGCTCATGGCGCGCTGGGTGGTCGAGCACCGCATCTCCGACGTCGACGCGCTGCCGGGGTTCGACAGCGACGGCTATCGCTTCGCCGGGGCCGAGGGCGACCTGCTCCGATTCGTGCGCGGATGAAGGCGGTCGTGATCGGCGCGTCGGGCGGCATCGGCGCGGCGCTGGCGGAGGCGCTGGCGGACGAAGGGCATGACGTGCTCGGCCTCGCGCGCTCGTTCGCCGGCGAGCGGCATCTCGACCTGACCGACGAGGCGAGCATCGCCGCCGCCGCCGCGCGCGCGGGCAGCCCCGAGCTGGTGCTGGTTACGACCGGCCTGCTCCACGAGGGTGCGGTGGGGGGCGAGCGCGGGCCGGAAAAGGCGATGCGCGAGCTCGACCCCGCCTGGCTCGCGCGCCAGTACCAGGTCAACGCGATCGGCCCGGCGCTGGTCGCCAAGCACTTCTTTCCCGTCATGCCGCGCACCGGTCGGACGGTTTTCGCGGCGCTCTCGGCGCGGGTGGGCAGCATCTCGGACAACAAGCTGGGCGGCTGGTACGGCTATCGCGCGAGCAAGGCGGCGCTCAACCAGCTGGTCCGCTCGCTCGCGGTCGAGGAGCGGCGGCGCAACGAGCGCAGCATCGTGGTCGCGCTGCACCCGGGCACGGTCGACACCGCGCTGTCGAAGCCGTTCCAGGCAGGGGTCCGCGCGGGCTCGCTGTTCCCGCCCGGTCGCGCGGCGGTGCAACTGCTCGACGTGCTCGAGGCACTGCGCCCCGCCGACAGCGGCAAGCTGTTCGCGTGGGATGGGGCGGAGATCGCACCCTGACCCTTGCGCCGCGCGCGGAACCGTTCGATGCTGCCGGGAGCGGCGCCGTGGGGGCGCCCATCTGGGGAGAGACACCATGCTGAAGCTGACCGCCATCGCACTCGTCGCCGCCACGCTGGCCACCGGCGCGGGCGCGCAAAACACGATGGCCACCAAGACAAAGACCATGGCCGCGAAGCCCACCGCGAAGACGATGATGGCAACGCACACGACCACCAAGACCATGACCACCCGGCCGGCGATGGTCACCACCTCCGGCAAGATGGCGACCACCACCACCAAGACCGGCAAGAAGATCACCTACGATTGCTCGAAGAAGGGCAACATGAACAAGACCGCCTGCAAGCGGTAATCGTTCTGTCACCCCGCGCGCGTATGCTCGCTCGCGCGCGGGGTGGCCTTCGCGGGCGCCCTCGGCTAGGGATCAGGGCATCCGTTCCCCGCCGAAAGCCACGTTGATTTGACCGACGCGACCCTGCTCGCCGACCCTTCGGACATCACCCCCGTCGACATCGTCGGGGAGATGAAGGCCTCCTATCTCGACTACGCGATGAGCGTCATCGTCGCGCGCGCGCTGCCCGACGTGCGCGACGGGCTGA
>CAXSEO010000307.1:0-4267 GCA_964235525.1 uncultured Sphingomonas sp.
GACAATCTCCCCGCATTTACAGTGCGTTGCGGGAAGCTGGTGCCCAGAAGAGGACTCGAACCTCCACGCCCTTGCGAGCGCCAGCACCTGAAGCTGGTGCGTCTACCAATTCCGCCATCTGGGCACGGGGTAGGGCGCGGCTCCTAGGGCGCGCGCGGCGGCCTTGTCAACGGTGGGGGTAGGGGGCAAGGGGCGCGGCATGACAGGGTCGAGCGCAGGCATGAAGAACAAGCTGGTGACGCTGATCGGCGGCGGCGGGTTCGTCGGGCGGTACGTCGCGCAAGGACTGATGCGATCGGGCGCGCGGGTGCGGGTGGCGCAGCGCGATCCGCGCGAGGCGTATTTTGTCCGTCCGCAAGGCGCGCTCGGGCAGATGCAGTTCGTCGCCGCCGACCTGACCCGCCCCGACACGATCGCGCGCGCGCTCGACGGCGCCGACATGGCGGTGAACTTGGTCGGCGCGTTCGCGGGCAACCTGCAGGCCGTTCATGTCACCGGCCCCGAGGCGCTGGCGCGGCACGCCGAGCGGATAGGGCTGGAGGCGCTGGTGCACCTCAGCGCGATCGGCGCGGACTCGCGTGCGCTGTCGCTGTACGCGCGCACCAAGGGGGAGGGTGAGGCGGCGGTGCTGAGCGCTTACCCCAACGCCACTGCGCTGCGCCCGTCGGTGATCTTCGGGCGCGAGGACCAGTTCCTCAACCGCTTCGCGCAGCTGATCGAGCGGTTCCCGGTCGTGCCCGTGCTGCGCGCGGGCGCGCGCTTCCAGCCGGTCTATGTCGCCGATGTCGCCGACGCTACCGTCGCCGCGCTGAAGGACGCTGGGAGCTTCGGCGGCAAGACGTTTGAGCTCGGCGGGCCGGATGTGATGACGATGGGCGCGATCCAGCGCTTCATCGCCGAGGCGACCGGGCGGTCGCCGCGCTTCCTCGACCTGCCCGACATCGCGGGCGCGGTGCTGGCGCGGATGCCGGGTGGGCCGATCAGCGTCGACCAGTGGCTGATGCTCGGGCGCGACAGCGTGGTGACGGGCGAGGACGGGCTGCGGACGCTCGGCGTGACGCCGACTGCAATGGCCGCGGTCGCGCCCGGCTATCTGGTCCGCTATCACAAGGCGGGCCGGTTTGGCGTCCGCGCGGCGGTCGAGGCGTAGGGCGGACAAGAACGGGCGGAGCTTCGACGAGCTCGGCCCGAACGGGGGCTGGGACGGTCCCCCAACATAGGGGCTGACGTGCATCATCTGTTGACCATCATCCTGCTCGGCGTACTCGAGGGTGTGACCGAGTTCCTGCCGGTGTCGTCCACCGGCCACCTGATCCTCGCGGGCGCGCTGCTCGGCTATGACGAGGCGCAGTGGAAGCTGTTCAACGTCGTCATCCAATTGGGCGCGATCGCCGCGATCGTGGTGCTGTATTGGCGCACCTTCTGGACGGTGCTGCGCGGCCTGTTCTCGGGTGAGTCCGGCGCGGTGCGGTTCGCGCGCAACATCCTGGTCGCGTTCATCCCGGCGGTCGTGATCGGACTGTTGTTCCACAAGCAGGTCGAGGCGCTGCTCGCGCAGCCCAAGGTGGTGTGCGTCGCGCTGATCGTCGGCGGGGTCGCGATCCTGATCGTCGAGCGGTTTGCGCGCGTGAGCACGGTACGCGGGGTCGCGGACGTGCCGCTGACGACGGCGGGCGGCATCGGAGTGCTGCAATGCTTGGCGATGGTTCCGGGGGTCAGCCGCTCGGGCGCGACCATCCTCGGCGCGTTGTCGCTCGGCGTCGAGCGGCGGACGGCGGCGGAGTTCTCGTTTTTTCTCGCGGTCCCGACCATGTTGGGGGCGAGCGCGCTGGAGCTGTTCAAGAACCGGCATCAGCTGACCAGCGGCGCGGGGGTTGGGCTCGGCGCGATTGGGCTGGGGATGCTGGTGTCGTTCCTCGTCGCGCTGGTCGTCGTGCGCTGGTTCGTCAATCTGGTCGCGCGGCACGGGTTTGCGCCGTTCGCGTGGTATCGGATTGTCGTGGGGACGGCGGCGCTAATATGGTTGATGCAGCGATAAGTCCGAAACGGACCTGCTCAGGACAGGGCTGGCGGGAGTGGATCAGGAGGACTGCAAGCTCTCGCGTAAGTAGGACAATGTTGCTTACTTGACCGCGAAGACGGTTCCGATAGGAGCCGCTTACGGCGCGCGCGGGCGCTGGAGGCGCTGCGATGGCGACGGTCGAGCCGATGCTGAAGTTCGTGGGCCGGGATCAGGCCTACCCCGCCAAGCGCGCCGCCGACGCCAGGGCGGACGACTTCCGCGAGATCGCCGACCGCTACGCCGTCCCGACCGCCGAGGATCAGGCCGCGCGCTGCTCGCAATGCGGGGTGCCCTATTGCACCGTGCATTGTCCGTTGCACAACCATATCCCCGACTGGTTGCGTCTCACCGCCGAGGGTCGGTTGCGCGAGGCGTACGAACTTAGCAACGCGACCTCGACCATGCCCGAGATTTGCGGCCGTATCTGCCCGCAAGACCGGCTGTGCGAGGGCAATTGCGTGATCGAGTTCACCGGCCACGGCGCGGTGACGATCGGCTCGGTGGAGAAATTCATCACTGATACGGCGTGGGAGCAGGGCTGGGTCGAGCCGCTTGTTCCCGGTCGCGCGCGCGGGGACTCGGTCGGCGTTATCGGGGCCGGACCGGCCGGGTTGACCGCCGCCGAGTATTTGCGGGTGAATGGCTATGACGTCCATGTCTATGACCGGCATGACCGCGCGGGCGGCTTGCTCACCTATGGCATCCCCGGCTTCAAGCTCGAGAAGCCGGTGGTGACGCGTCGCGTCGAGCGGCTGCGCGCGGGCGGGATCGTGTTTCATCACGGCTTCGAGGTCGGGCGCGATGCCACGCTCGACGACCTGCGCGCGCGCCACGACGCGATCCTGATCGCCACCGGCGTGTACCGCGCGCGCGCCATCGATGTGCCCGGCGTCACGACGGCGGGGGTGGTGGAGGCGCTCGACTACCTCACCGCCTCCAACCGCAAGGGGTTCGGCGACGCGGTGCCCGCGTTCGACAGCGGCGCGCTCGACGCTGCGGGCAAGCATCTGGTGGTGATCGGCGGCGGCGACACCGCGATGGACTGCGTCCGCACCGCCGTTCGCCAGGGCGCGGCATCGGTGAAATGCCTGTACCGCCGCGACCGCGCCAACATGCCCGGCTCGCGGCGCGAGGTCGCCAATGCGGAGGAAGAAGGCGTCGAGTTCGTCTTGCTCGCCGCGCCCGACGCCGTTGAGGGCGGGGAGCGCGTCAGCGGCGTGCGCGCCAACCGGATGCGGCTCGGCCCCGCCGACGCCAGCGGCCGCCGCGCGCCCGAGCGCGATCCGGGCGGCGAGGAGACGCACCGCGCCGACCTCGTCGTCAAGGCGCTCGGCTTCGACGCGGAGGAGTTGCCCCGGCTGTGGAACGCGCCCGAGCTCGGCGTCACCCGCTGGGGCACGGTGCTGGTCGACGCGAAGACGCAGATGACGAGCCTCGACGGCGTGTTCGCGGCGGGCGACATCGTCCGCGGCGCGAGCCTGGTCGTGTGGGCGATCCGCGACGGGCGCGACGTGGCGGCGGCGATGCACGCCTACCTGCGCGTGAAGGCACAGGACGAGCAGAGGGCGGCATGAGGCTGGAGCCGGAAGAGATCGCCGCGATCAAGGCGGCGGCACGTCAGGCGTTCGGGCCGGACGCGGTCGTGCGCCTGTTCGGGAGCCGTGCGGATGACGCGCGAAGAGGGGGAGACATCGACCTCCACGTCGAGATCGCGCCGGATATCGACGCCTGGAAGGCGCGATCGGTGTTCGAGAACAGCCTGTTCGCGCGGATGGAGGAGCAACGCATCGACGTGATCATCAAGAGAAGGGGCGAAGCGGCGCTCGGCATCGATCTGATCGCCCATCGTGACGGCGTCCTGTTGTGACGCGCGAAGGCGAAATCATTGCTCTTCGCGAGCATCTTAAAACCTGCCAGCGCCTCCGTGCGCGGCTGGGCACCGTCCGCCGTCGGATCGAGTGGGTCATGCCGATGTCCGCCGAGCGCCTGCGCTCGCTCGAGGAGGACGCGGACATCGATACTCTCGCGTTCCTAAAGACGTATGAACAATTCGAGGACACGCTGGGGCGAACGCTCAAGACCATCGCCATGCTGATGCAGTTGGGGAAGGACGAGCGGCTCCAGCCGCGCGACGTGGCGTTCCGCGCGATGGCGCTGGGTATTTTCGAGGATGGCAAGGCGTGGGCGGACGCGGTTCGAGTACGC
>CAXSEO010000308.1:0-4251 GCA_964235525.1 uncultured Sphingomonas sp.
CCAGCACCAGCGCCCAGTTCTGCGTCTGCAACCCCGCGAAGATCAGGTCGCCGAGGCTCGGCTGCCCGACCGTGGTCGACAGCGTCGCCGCGCCGATCGTCCACACCGCCGCCGTCCTGACCCCCGCCATCACCACCGGCAGCGCGAGCGGCACCTCGACCCACCACAGCTTCTGCCATGCGGTCATGCCGACCCCGTCCGCCGCCTCGGTTACCGCCGGGTCGACCCCGGTCAGCCCCGCCACGGTGTTCCGCAGGATCGGCAGCACCGAATACAGCGTCAGCGCGAGCAGCGACGGCAGGAAGCCGAGCGCCGGGATGTGCCCGCCCACCGCCTGCCCGAGCCACAGCAGCACCGGGTAGAACAGCGCGAGCAGCGCCAGAGACGGGATCGTCTGGACGAGGCTCGCCGCCCCCAGCGCGACCCGCGCCACCCCCGCGCGTCGCGCCGACCAGAGTCCCAGCGGCAGGCTGATCACGACCCCCAGCGCCAGCGCCGCCGCCGCGAGCAGCAGATGCTGCGCGAGCAGCGGCGGGACGCGCGCCCACGCCTCACCCACAGCGCCCTCGCTCATCGGGTGAGCGCCTCCAGCCGCTCGGCCTGGCGTCGCGGTACCCCGACCAGCGCCTGCGCCGCCGCGCCCCCGCCACCGCGCAACAGCTCGGCGGGCGTGGCGTCCGCGACGACGCGCGCCGCTGCCATCACCAGCACGCGGTCGGCAAGCAACAGCGCCTCCGCCATGTCGTGCGTCACCATCACCGTGGTCAGCGCGAGCCGGTCGTGGAGTGCGCGCACCCGCTCGCCCAATCCATCGCGCGTCACCGGGTCGAGCGCGCCGAACGGCTCGTCCATCAGCAACAGCCCCGGCGCGGCGGCGAGCGCGCGCGCCACCCCGACCCGCTGGCGCTGCCCACCCGACAGCGCGTCCGGTCGCCGGGTGGCGAGGTCACGGGGCAGCTCGACCAGATCGAGCAGTTCGTCCACCCGCTCGCCTGCGCTGCGCCCCAGCAGCCGCAGCGGCACCGCGATGTTCTCGCCGACGGTCAGATGCGGGAACAGCCCCACCCCCTGGAACACATAGCCGATGCGGCGGCGGAGCAGCGGCGCAGGGCCGCTCGCCACATCCGCGCCGTCGAGCAGCACGCGCCCCGCGTCTGGCGCGACCAGCCGGTTGACGCATTTGAGCAAGGTCGACTTGCCCGACCCCGACGCGCCCACCAGCGCCACGAACGCGCCCGCGTCCACCGTCAGCGACACCGCGTCCACCGCCGCGGTTGCGTCGAAGCGCTTGGTCACGCCCTCAAAGACGAGTCCGGGGCCGGTTTGCGCTGGCATCGCCCGCGACGATGCGGGAGAGATGCGGCAAGGACAAGGGAGAGGACAAGTGAAGTCGATCCTGATCACAGGCGGCGCGTCGGGCATCGGCCGCGCGACGGCGGCGCTATTCGCCGACCGGGGCTGGCGCGTGGGGCTGGCGGACGTCGACGCGGCGACGCTCGCCGCCGCCGCCGCGACGCTGCCCCCCGGGCGGACCAGCACCTACGTCATGGACGTGCGCGACCGCGCGGGGTGGGCGCGGGTGCTCGCCGAGTTCACCGCCGAGACCGGGGGGGCGCTCGACGTGCTGTTCAACAATGCGGGGATCGCGCTCGGCGGTGCGTTCGCGGCGGTGACCGACGAGGATTTCGACCGGGTGGTGGCGATCAACTTCGTGGGCGTCGCCAACGGCGCGCGGGCGGCGCATCCGTATCTGGCCAGGCGCCCGGGATCGTGCCTGCTCAACACCGCCTCCGCGTCGGCGATCTATGGCTCGGCAGGGCTGGCGACCTATTCGGCGACCAAGTTCGCGGTGCGCGCGCTGACGGAGGCGCTCGACGCCGAATGGGCGGCGGACGGCATCAAGGTCGCGAGCCTCCAGCCCGGCTTCATCGACACGCCGCTGCTGGCGCACGTCGTCCCGGGCAGCAACCGCACCGCGCGCGAGGGCGTGGTCGACGCGGGGCTGGAGTTCACGCCCGTCGAGCGGGTGGCGGAGGCGGCATGGGCGGCGGTGCACGGCACCCGGCTGCACTGGCCGGTGGGCGAGACCGCGCGCCGGCTCTCCTTCGCCGCGCGGTGGATGCCGGGGCGGGTGCGCGGGGCGATGCGGAACCGGCCGCTGGGATAGGCTCGGCTTGATCCTCCCCGGCACGGGGAGGGGGACCGCCGGACCGCAAGGGCCGGTGGTGGAGGGGCGTTGGGGAGTACGCACCCGGCTGACGCCCCTCCACCACTCGCTTTGCGAGCGGTCCCCCCATCAATGGGGAGGATCAAAGGCCTAATCCCCCATAATCGCGTCGATGGCGGTCGCCAGTTCCACATCGCGGTGGCTCAGGCCGCCCGCGTCGTGGGTGGTAAGCAGGATCTCGACCCGGTTGTAGACGTTGCTCCACTCGGGATGGTGGTCCGCCTTCTCCGCCAGGATCGCGACCCGGGCCATGAACCCGAACGCCTCCGCGAAGTCGGCGAACACCAGCGTGCGGGTGATCGCGTCGCGCGCGTCGACGAAGTCCCAGTCGGGCAGCGCATCGAGCGCCTCGACGCGTTCCGCCTCGCTCAGCCCCTCGATCATGCCCGCGCTCCTTGCCGTTTCGCAGGCGCGGCGTAGGGCGGCGGGCGATGACCGGGCAAGCCCTCCGCTTCACCGACGTGACCTGCGCGCGCGGCGGGCGCGTGTTGTGGGCGGGCGTGTCGTTCGCGCTCGGGCCGAGCGACGCGGCGCTGGTGACGGGGCCGAACGGGGCGGGCAAGTCGTCGCTGGTGCGGGTCGCGGCGGGGCTGCTGCGCGCGGAGGGCGCGGTCGAGGTGCGGGGCGAGCGCGCGCTGCTGACCGAGATGAGCGCGCTCGACGGCGAGCCGACGCTGCGCGCAGCGCTCGGGTTCTGGGCGGCATTCGATGCGCGGCCGGAGCCGGGGCGGCGGGTGGTGCGGGCTATCGAGGCCCTCGACCTCGCGCCGCTAGCCGAAGTGCCCGTGCGGCTGCTCTCCACCGGGCAGCGGAGACGCGCTGCGCTGGCGCGAGTCGTGGCGAGCGAGGCGGCGGTGTGGCTGCTCGACGAGCCCGCCAACGGGCTCGACGCAGGCTCGGTAGCGCGGCTGGAGGGGGTGATCGCGGCGCATCGGGCGGCGGGCGGCGTGGCGCTGGTCGCGACACATCTGCCGATCGCGGTGCCGGGGGCGGTGGGGGTGCGGCTTCCATCCGGCTCCGACCTGACCGGCCCGCCTCTCCCGAGTTCCCCGGCGAAGGCCGGGACCCAGCAGCACGGCGTTTGAGGGTGTGTGCCTCACCGGGACACGGCACCTTAGCTGGGCCCCGGCCTTCGCCGGGGAACAGCGTGACGGTGCCGATGAGCACAGGAAGGGCGCGCGGGCGATGACCGGCCTCCCCGCCCTCATCCTCCGCGACACCCGCCGCGCCTACGCGTCGGGCGGCGTCACGCTGGTGCTCGCGTTCTTCCTGCTCGCCGTTAGCCTGTTCCCGTTCGCGGTCGGGCCGGACGCGCGGTTGCTTCAGCGGATCGGCGGCGGGGTGATCTGGGCGGCGGCGTTGCTGGCGGCGCTGCTTCCGGTCGAGCGGCTGGTCGCGCCGGACTTGGAGGCGGGCGTGCTCGACCAGCTGGCGGTGCGGGGGGCGAGCATGGCGGCGGTGGCGGCGGCGAAGACCGCGGCGCACTGGCTTAGCTTCGGCCCGCCGCTGATGGCGGCGGCTGTGGTCGCGGCGGGGCTGCTCGACTTGGACGTGGCGACGCTGGCGCGGGTCGAGGCGGGGCTGGCGATCGGCACGCCCGGGTTGGCCGCGCTGGCGGTGGCGACGGGGGCGCTGACCGCGGGCCTGCGCGGTGGGAGCGCGGTGGCGGGGCTGGTGATGCTCCCGCTCGCCGTGCCGCTGCTGATCTTCGGCGCGGGCGCGGTGGAGAGCGGCCCCGCCGCGTTGAAGCTGCTCGGCGCGGTGAGCCTGCTCCTGCTCGCGGGCGCGCCGCCGGTGGCAGGCGCGGCGATGCGGGCGGGGATGGAGTAGCGGACAATTACCTTGCTCCGGGTGGTCTTCTCCAGAAGCTTCCAGGGCACTGCTCCACCCAGACTTTGCGGGCAGGACCGTCCAGTCGCCACATAGATGACCAAACATAATGATCTTTGCTGAAATAAACGCCGAACAGAAATCTTTTACCAGACAAGGCAGCGTTGATCTGCTCATCCGTAAGAGTCTCACCG
>CAXSEO010000309.1:0-4251 GCA_964235525.1 uncultured Sphingomonas sp.
TTGTAGCCAGCGTTGTTGGCGGCTCGCATGAACTGAAGCGCGCTGTGACCGCTCATAGTGGTTTCGATCGCGAAGTCCGCTTTCCTGGCCAGCAATTCCCTGCGTTGCTGCAATGCCAAAACGCCAGCGTGCCGCTCATCCAGCCGTCCATAGATCCGGGGTAGTTCCGCCGCGATCGTGTTGGGATTCACCACAGGCACGCGCCGCATGACCCGGCGGGACACCAGCGTCGTCTTGCCCGCCCCGTTCGGGCCGGCGATGATCCAGAGTTGAGGCATTACTGCTTCAGGAGGCGAGCGATATCGTTCCAATCCACCGCGATCAGCTCTTCGCGGCCATCAGGCTGGACACGGATGACGTGATCCGCCGGGGTGTCATGGCGCGAGATGTAGATCGGCTGTCCCGACGCGAGAATCTCATCCGCCGCGCTGCCGTCGTCTTCCCGGATCAGCCGATCGAACTCATCCTCGAAGCTTTCGGCCGAGGGCGCAGCCTCCTCGAAGCTGTCGCGGACGTGGAGTTCGACGGGTCTGTCCATCGCCTGTCCTTACCACAGCTCGCAACGGCCACCAAGGCTTGGTCAATTCCTCCCCTTTGACACGCTCCGGTGTACCGCCTATATCCAAATCCAACACTACAGCCTCGGGACATGATCCGGCGTCGCGCACCGGGTCGGACGAATGGGGGTTGTGGTTTTCCGGACGCCTTGAACTGCCGCCTCCTTTCAGGAGCTGGGCAGCTTTTGGCGTCTTTCGGCGTGCCCGCCCGGTGGAGACCGGGCACGATTTCAGACTGATCGAGGCAAGCACACACATGGCAACCAAGGCGATCGACGCAGGGACCGCGCGCTCCGACAAGGCTCGGGGCGAGGGCACCGCGAAGCGGCGCATCCGCAAGGTATTCGGGAACATCCACGAGGTGATCCAGATGCCGAACCTCATCGAGGTCCAGCGTGAGAGCTATGAGCAGTTCCTCCGCTCCGACGCGTCGATCGGCTATGTCTCGGGGCTGGAGAAGACACTCCGCTCGGTTTTCCCGATCCGCGATTTCGCGGGGACGGCGGAGCTCGACTTCGTCAACTACGAGCTCGAGCCGCCCAAGTTCGACGTCGAGGAATGTCGCCAGCGCGGCATCACCTACGCCGCGCCGATGCGCGTCACCCTGCGGCTGATCGTGTTCGAGGTGGACTCGGATACCGAGACCCGTTCGGTGCTCGATATCAAGGAGCAGGACGTGTACATGGGCGACATGCCGCTCATGACCGAGAACGGCACGTTCTTCATCAACGGCACCGAGCGCGTGATCGTGTCGCAGATGCACCGCTCGCCGGGCGTGCTGTTCGACCACGATCGCGGCAAGACCCACGCCAGCGGCAAGTATCTGTTCGCGGCGCGGGTGATCCCGTATCGCGGTTCGTGGCTCGATTTCGAGTTCGACGCCAAGGACATCGTCAACGTCCGCATCGACCGCAAGCGCAAGCTGCCGGTGACCGCGCTGTTCTTTGCGCTGGGGATGACCGGCGAGCAGATCTTGAATGAGTTCTACAATCGCCTCACCTTTGTGCGCGGCCAGGGCGGCTGGCTGATCCCGTTCCAGGCGGAGAACTGGCGCGGGGCGAAGCCGAGCTACGACATCGTCGACGGCAAGTCGGGCGAAGTGGTATTTGCCGCCGGACAGAAGATCAGCCCGCGCGCCTCGAACAAGGCCGCGAAGGACGGTTTGTCCGAACTGCTGATCCCGACCGAGGAAATCTTCGGCCGCTATTCCGCCTGGGACCTTATCAACGAGGCGACGGGCGAGATCTATGTCGAGGCGGGCGACGAGATCAGCGCCGAGAACCTCGAGAAACTCGACAAGGCGGGGATCACCACCGTCGAGCTGCTCGACATCGACCATGTCTCGACGGGTCCGTGGATCCGCAACACGCTGAAGGTCGACAAGGCGGAGGAGCGCGAGCAGGCATTGAGCGACATCTATCGCGTGATGCGCCCCGGCGAGCCGCCGACGCTGGAGACCGCGGAGTCGCTGTTCGCGGGGCTGTTCTTCGACCCCGACCGCTACGACCTGTCGGCGGTCGGCCGGGTCAAGCTCAACATGCGGCTCGACCTCGACGCCGAGGACACGGTGACGACGCTGCGCACCGAGGACATCCTTGCGGTGGTCAAGACGCTGGTCGGCCTCAAGGACGGCAAGGGCGAGATCGACGATATCGACAATCTCGGCAACCGGCGCGTGCGCTCGGTGGGCGAGCTGCTCGAGAACCAGTACCGCGTCGGCCTGCTCCGCATGGAGCGCGCGGTCAAGGAGCGGATGAGCTCGGTGGATGTCTCCACCGTGATGCCCAATGACCTGATCAACGCCAAGCCGGCGGTGGCGGCGGTGCGCGAGTTCTTCGGCAGCTCGCAGCTGTCGCAGTTCATGGACCAGACCAATCCGCTGTCCGAAGTGACCCACAAGCGCCGCGTGTCCGCGCTCGGGCCGGGCGGCCTCACGCGCGAGCGGGCCGGGTTCGAGGTGCGCGACGTGCATCCGACGCATTACGGCCGCATCTGCCCGATCGAGACGCCCGAAGGGCCGAACATCGGCCTGATCAACAGCCTCGCCTCGTTCAGCCGCGTCAACAAATACGGCTTCATCGAGACGCCGTACCGCAAGGTCGTGGATCACAAGGTGACCAACGACGTCGTGTACCTGTCGGCGATGGAGGAGGCCAAGCACACGATCGCGCAGGCCTCTGCCGAACTCGGCGACGGCGGCGGCTTCACCGAGGAGCTGGTCTCCTCGCGGCAGGCGGGCGAGTTCCTGATGGCGCTGCCCGACAACGTCACGCTGATGGACGTGTCGCCCAAGCAGCTCGTCTCGGTCGCCGCGTCGCTGATCCCGTTCCTGGAAAACGACGACGCTAACCGCGCGCTGATGGGCTCGAACATGCAGCGCCAGGCGGTGCCGCTCGTCCGCGCCGAGGCGCCGTTTGTCGGCACCGGCATGGAGGAGACGGTCGCGCGCGACTCCGGCGCGGCGATCTCGGCGCGGCGCGCGGGCATCGTCGACCAGGTCGACGCGGCGCGCATTGTCATTCGCGCGACCGGAGAGGTCGATGCGGGCAAGTCGGGCGTCGACATCTACACGCTGATGAAGTTCCAGCGCTCCAACCAGTCGACCTGCATCAACCAGCGCCCGTTGGTGAAAGTGGGCGACGTGGTCCAGGCGGGCGACGTGCTCGCGGACGGGCCGTCGACCGAGTTCGGCGAGCTCGCGCTGGGTCGCAACGCGCTGGTCGCGTTCATGCCGTGGAACGGGTATAATTACGAAGACTCGATCCTGATCAGCGAGCGCATCGTCAAGGACGACGTGTTCACCTCGATCCATATCGAAGAGTTCGAGGTGATGGCCCGCGACACCAAGCTGGGGCCGGAGGACATCACTCGCGACATCCCGAACGTCGGTGAGGAAGCACTCCGCAACCTCGACGAGGCGGGGATCGTCTATGTCGGGGCCGAGGTCGAGCCGGGTGACATCCTGTCCGGCAAGATCACGCCCAAGGGCGAATCGCCGATGACGCCGGAGGAGAAGCTCCTCCGCGCGATCTTCGGCGAAAAGGCGTCGGACGTGCGCGACACCTCGCTCCGACTGCCGCCGGGTGTGGCGGGGACGATCGTCGATGTGCGCGTGTTCAACCGTCACGGCATCGACAAGGACGAGCGCGCGATGGCGATCGAGCGCGAGGAAATCGAGCGGCTCAAGAAGGACTCGGACGACGAGCGCACCATCCTCAACCGCGCGACCTGGTCGCGGTTGCGCGAGATGCTGCTCGGCCAGGTCGCGACGGCGGTGCCGAAGGGCGGGCCGAAGAAGGGCGCGACCGTCGACGCCGACATGCTCGACAGTGTCGACCGGCATGAGTGGTGGAAGTTCGCGGTCCAGGACGACCGCGTCCAGGCCGATCTCGAGGCGGTCAAGGCGCAGTATGACGACGCCGCCAAGGTCATCACCGACAAGTTCCAGGACCGGCGCGAGAAGCTGGAGCGGGGCGACGAGCTGCCGCCGGGCGTGCTCAAGATGGTCAAGGTGTTCGTCGCGGTGAAGCGCAAGCTTCAGCCGGGCGACAAGATGGCGGGACGTCACGGCAACAAGGGCGTGATCAGCCGCATCCTGCCCGCCGAGGACATGCCCTTCCTCGCCGACGGAACGCCGGTCGACCTGGTGCTCAACCCGCTCGGCGTGCCGAGCCGGATGAACGTCGGGCAGATC
>CAXSEO010000310.1:0-4246 GCA_964235525.1 uncultured Sphingomonas sp.
TCCACATGGAGGCGCTGCGGGCGCGGATGCGGGCGGAGCGTGACGCTTTCGTCGCGGACAGGCCTGAGCCGATCGAGGCACCGTCCGCCTTTGTTGAGCGGCTGACATCCGGCACGATCGTGGCGAGCTACGCTCCCCTCGGCAGCGAGACGGACCCGGTGTCGCTGGCCACGGCTGCCGTCCAGAGTGGTTGCGCGCTCGCGCTTCCCTACGTCGTCGACCGAGCAACGCCGCTCCGCTTCCTGCGATGGGACGGGGTCGCGCGGCTCATCGCTGGACCGTTCGGGCTTCGAGTGCCCCACGCCGACTGGCCGGAGGTCGCGCCGGACGTTATCCTGACGCCGCTGCTCGCCTTTGACGCCACGCTGAACCGGCTCGGGCAAGGCGCGGGGCATTACGACCGCGCCTTTGCCGAGCACCCGCGGGCGTGGCGCGTCGGGGTGGCGTGGTCCGTTCAGCGCGTCGAGGCGTTGACGACGGATCCGTGGGACGTTCCGCTGCATCACCTCGTCACCGAACAGGAGTGGCTGACCCGATGACCCCTTCCTGGCGCAAGCCCGCGGGCGCGCTGTTCATCCTCGCGCTGATCGCGCTCTGGGCGGTGGTGGTGGTGAGCTTCTCGCACCTTGTGGGCGCGTGGCCGATCTGGGCGCAGACGGGGTTTTATCTTGGCACGGGGTTGGTGTGGATCGCGCCGCTTAAGCCACTCTTACAATGGATGGAGACCGGGCGGTTCCGGTAGCGAGGTGCGCCGCGGCAAAGCCGCGTCGTCAGACGGGCTGCGCCCGCTGGCCGCGCTTGCGCGAGGTGCGATTAACTCCGCTAATCGTGCCCGCGCTGCGCGGTGGCGCGAGTGACGGGGCTCGAACCCGCGACCTCCGGCGTGACAGGCCGGCGCTCTAACCAACTGAGCTACACCCGCGTACGCAACGCATCGAGGCGCGGCCCCTAGGCGACGCCCGCCCGGCGTGTCAACGGCCCTCGCGGCGCACCAGCGTGCCCTGCTCGAACAGGAAGCCCGCGATGTCGGGCTTGCCGGCCGCGCCCATCAACGTCTGCAGGATGATGAGTAGCGGCACCGCCAGCAGCACGCCGCCGGTGCCCCAGATCCAGCCCCAAAAGCTGAGCGAAATCAGGATCAGCACCGGGTTGATCGTCAACCGCCGCCCGACCACCAGCGGCGTCACCACGTTCGCCTCGACCAGATGGCAGCCGACCATGATCGCGGGCGGCAGCAGCGCCCAGCGCAGGTCGGAAAAGGTCATCAGCCCGCCAAGCGCCATCAGGAACGCCGCCAGGAACGGACCGAGATATGGCACATAGTTGAGCAGCGCGACGATGCCGCCCCACATCAGCGGGTACGGCATCCCGACCAGCCACAGCGCGCCCGCGACGATGGTGCCGAGCGTCAGGTTGATGAGCGTGATCGTGCCGAGATAAGCCGATACGTCGTCGACCATCTCCTGGATCACCCGCGCGGTGGCCATCGCGCCGCCGAAGCTCGAACGCCCGGTGATCGCGCGCTTGCGGAGCCGCGTCCATCCGGCGAGGAAGAAATACACGACCAGGATGCCGAACGCGAGCTGCAGGATCGCGGCGGGCGCGCTGGTGGCGATCAGCTCGAAGATCGAGCTGGGTGGCGCGACCGCAGTCTGCGGCGTCTGATGGACGGGCACGGTGGCGAGTCGCGAGACGGTGCGGTTCGCATAGCGTTCCAGCGCGCTGTACAGCTCCACCACCGGCGCCAGATTGTGCTGGATGCGCGCGATCCGCTCCGGCAGCAGCCGGAAGAACGCGATGGCGGGCACGACGATCGCCGCCAGCGCGATGTTGGCCGCGACCAGCACACCGAGCACGCAGCTCAGCGACGCGAGCGCGGCGGGCAGTCCGCGCCGCTCGAGCCACTCGAGCACCGGCACCAGCGCAATCGCGATGATCAGCGCGGCGGTGGTGGGCAGGAAAAACTCCGCGCCGGCTTTCAGCGCAAACGGCGCGCCGAGCGTAACGCCCAACCCCGCGGTCAACGTCAGCGCCGCGAGCAGCCGGTCGCGCCGCTGCGTCACCCGTTCCAGATCGACCGCGTCACCGAACGTCACGCCGAACGCGCCCGGCGTGGCGACTGGAGCCGCCTCTGCCTGCTGCCGTTCGACGCCCGCGTCCGCCACGCTTGGTCCTTTGCTCGATCTGGTGGGGAGCGTTCCTATCGTCGCCACTCTGGATCAACGGATGGCGGTGGCTGGAGGGCATGTCCAGTTCCATTCCCATTCCCATTCCCGGCAAATACGGCTAGCTGATGACGGATGGGCGAGGACATCTTGGTCATCGACGCGGGCACGACCTCGACGCGGGCGATGCTGTTCACGCCCGATGGGCGTTGCCTCGCGAGCGAGGCCGCCGAGCTGACGCAGCGCTATCCCCGCCGTGGCTGGGTCGAACACGACGCGGGCGAAATCTGGCGCGAGTCGCTCCGCGTGGCCGGAGCCGTGATCGAGCGGGCGGGCGGCGCGTCGCGCGTCGCCGCGATCAGCATCACCAACCAACGCGAGACGGTGGTGTTCTGGGACCGCGCCACCGGCGAGCCGCTCGCGCCCGCGATCGTGTGGCAGGACCGGCGAACCGCCGACCGCTGCCGCGCGCTCCGCGAGGCAGGGCACGAAGCACTCGTGCAGGAGCGCACCGGGCTGCTGCTCGACCCCTACTTCTCCGGGTCGAAGATCGGCTGGGCGATGGAGCACTGGCCGCAGTTGAAGGATGCGGGTGAGCGGCTCGCGATCGGCACGGTCGAGTCGTGGCTGGTCTGGAAGTTGACGGGCGCGCACGTGACCGACGCCACCAACGCCAGCCGCACCGCGCTGATGGACACGCGGGCAGGCGGCGGCTGGGACGAGGAGCTGTGCGCGCTGTTTGACGTGCCGCGCGCGGCGTTGCCGGAGATCGTCGACTGCGCGGGGGCCTTTGGCGAGACGCGCGCGTTCGGCCCTCCCCTCTCCGTCACCGGGATGGCGGGGGATCAGCAGGCGGCGAGCATCGGCCAGGCCTGCCTCGCGCCCGGCGATACCAAGGCGACGTTCGGCACCGGCGCGTTCATCCTCGCGCACGCGGGCGCCGAGCGGCCCGTGTCCACACATCGCTTGCTCTCCACCGTCGCTTGGCAGCTCGGCGGCGAGCGCGCCTATGCGCTGGAAGGGTCGGTGTTCGTCGCGGGCAGCCTGATCCAGTGGCTGCGCGACGGCCTCGGGCTGATTGGCGCGGCGGCGGAGACGGAGGCGCTCGCGCGTTCGGTGCCGGATACGGCGGGCGTGTATCTCGTCCCCGCGCTGACCGGGCTGGGCGCGCCGTGGTGGGACCCGCACGCCACCGGCGCGATCTCGGGGCTGAGCTTCGCGAGCAGCCGCGCGCACCTCGTCCGCGCGGCGCTGGAGGCGATGGCGTACCAGGCGCATGACCTGAAGGAAGCATTCGCCGCCGACGGGGTGGACTGGTCGACGCTGCGGGTCGACGGCGGCATGGTCGCCAACAACTGGCTGGCGCAGGACCTCGCGGACGTGCTCGCGCTCCCGGTCGAGCGACCGCGCTTCGCCGAGACGACCGCGCTCGGCGCGGCGATGCTGGCGGGGGTGGGATGCGGGCTGTTCCGCGACCTCGGCGAGGCGACGGCGATGCGCGGCGAGGTCGAGACCTTCGCCCCCGCACTCCCCGCCGCCGCGCGCGAGGCTAGGCTGGCGGGCTGGCGACGCGCGGTAACGGGTGTGCTCAGGGCGTGAGCGTGTTGTCGTCGAGGTAGAGGTAATCGCTGTTGAACTCGCCGAGCGCGGCCAGCCCGGCGAAGTCCAGGATTCGTACCTCGCGGTTGGCGACCTCGGCCAGCCCCGCCTCGCGCAGCCGTCGTACGGTGCGGTTGATGTGCACGCTGGTCAGCCCGCAGGCCTCGCCCAGATCCTGCTGGGTCAGCGGGAACTCGAAGCGCCCGTCCGCCGCCAGCCCGACGATCGCCAGCCGCGTGTAGGTCTCGCACAGGAAATGCGCGAGCCGCCCGTTCGCCTCCAGCCGCCCGAGCCGGAAAATCCACTCGCGGTGCATCGCCGCATCGAGCAGTGTTGCGAACCACATCAGCCGCGCGAGATGCGGGTGCGCTTCCACCACCTCGGCGAGCCGCTCGTGCGGAACCGTGGCGATCACGCAATCGGTCAGGGTGGCGAGGTCATGGTCGAGCCGACCGAGCGGGTAACCGTGCAGGTCGATGAAG
>CAXSEO010000311.1:0-4236 GCA_964235525.1 uncultured Sphingomonas sp.
GCTGGCGGTGCGCGGCGTCCTGGAGATTGCGCACGGGGTGGGCGACGCGCGCGGCCGGGCGCTGGAGATCGTGCTGGGCGTGGTCAATCTGCTGATCGCGGCCTGGATCATCAGCACGCTCGGGTGGAGCGCGATGACGCTGCCCGGCTTCATGCTCGCGATCGCGTTCCTGTTTGGCGGCGGGACGGAGATCATGGCCGCGCTGGGCCACCGTCGCGGCGCGCCCGCCTTTGCGCGCTAGGCAGCAGGGCTCGGCTGCAGGAGCGGATGGTTAAATGCCGAAGCATCATCCTCTTCGAGTGGGCGTGATCGGTGCGTCGGCCGAACGAAGCTGGGCCAAGGACTCGCACATCCCGGCGATCGCTCAAGTCGAGGGGGTGATGCTTGGCGCGGTCGCGACCCGCGATGCCGTGAGCGCGCGCCGCGCGGCGGCGGCGTTCGAGGCCGACAAATGGTTTGATGATCCATTCGCGCTGATTGCCGATCCCTCCATCGACGTGGTGTCGGTATGTGTCAAAGTGCCCGACCACCGCGATCTGGTGTTGGCGGCGCTGGCGGCAAGCAAGCACGTCTATTGCGAATGGCCACTCGGTCGCACGGTAGCCGAGGCGGAAGAAATGGCCGCCGCCGCTATAAAGTCCGGCGTCCACCATGCGATCGGGTTGCAGGCCCGGCTCGCGCCCGCTGCGCGCCGGGCTCGTGACATCGTGAACGATGGGGCGCTAGGTCGTCTCCTGCAGGCGCGCGTGACGTCCACCACGGCGGGCTATGCACCCACATTACCGAGCGCGTACGCTTACCTGAATCGTCGGGAGAGCGGAGCCAACCTCGCCACGATCCTGGGCGGTCACACGCTTGACCTTGCCGAGTTGCTGCTGGGTGATGCGGTCGACCTCCGGTCGGTGAATGCGACCCAGTGGCCGATGGTCGTTCTTTCCGACACGGGCCAGCGGATCGAGCGCCACGTCCCCGACCTGGTACTGGTCGCGAGCCGGCACGCCAGCGGCTGCCTGCTGATGGCCGAGGTCGCCGGCAATCGTCCGGCCGACACGCGTTTCACGTTCGAAATCGTCGGCGAGGATGCCACCGTGACGCTCACCGGCGGCCACCCGCATAGCTTTCAAGCCGGCGCGCTATCGGTGGAAACAAGTTGGGGCGAACAGCCTGTCCCGGCTCCGCTCGCATCTGGTGGTCTGGCGGGCGCGGCGGCGAACGTAGCGGAGGTCTACGCGGCTCTCGCCCATGACATCCGCACAGACAGCCGCACGGTGCCGGACTTCGTCCATGCCGCCCGGCTAACCCGCCTCGTCCAATCAATGATCTGACCGCGGTGACGCTGGCCGGGGGCCTGCCCGCCCCTGATTTCCGCCGACGGCGGCGCCAAGGTCATTGTCGGCTGGCGCACCGGCGCGGCGCGCCCGCGTTCGCGCGCTAGAGCAGCGCCTCGATGTCGCGGCGCAGGTCCTCGGGTTTGGTAGTGGGCGCGTAGCGGCGGACGACCTTCCCGGTCCGGTCGACGAGGAACTTGGTGAAGTTCCATTTGATCGATTTCAGCCCCATGACGCCGGGCGCTTCCGCCTTGAGACGATCGAACAGCGGCTCCGCCTTCGCCCCGTTAACGTCGATCTTGGCGAACACGGGAAAGGTCACGTCATAGCTGAGCGAGCAGAAGCTCGCGATGTCCGCCGCGTCGCCCGGCTCCTGCTTGCCGAACTGATTGCAGGGGAAGGCGAGCACCTCAAGCCCGCGCGGGCCGAGCTCACGGTGGAGTGCCTCCAGCCCCGCATATTGCGGCGTGAACCCGCATTTCGACGCGGTGTTGACGATCAACAGCACCTTGCCCGCGTATCGCGCGAGCGGCGCGGGCGCGCCGTGGGCGGCGCGGACGGTCAGGTCGGTAATGGGGGTCATGCGGCGTCTCCGTGCGAGGCGAGCAACTGGTCGAGGTTGCGCCGGACCTGCGGCCATTCATGCTGCAGGATAGAATAGGCGACGCTGTCCCGCACCTCGCCCTCCGCAGTAATCATGTGCCCGCGCAATATGCCGTCGAGCCGCGCACCTAGCCGCTCGATCGCCGCGCGCGACCGCCGGTTGTGGAAGTTGGTGCGAAACTGGACACACTGGCACCCGAGCACCTCGAACGCGTGGCCTAATAAGAGCCGCTTCGCCTCCGTATTAAGCCCGGTGCGCTGCACTCTGGGTGCATAGACTGTTCCGCCGATATCTACCCGCCGGTGCTGCGGGTTCATCCGCAGAAAGCGGGTCGCCCCCGACACCTGGCCTCCACGGTCGAGCACGGTGAAGGCGAGCACGCGACCCACCGCCTGTTCCGCCTCGAGCCGGTCATACCAGCCGTTAATCGTCTCCGGGCCGGGCACCACCGTGGCGAAGCTGCCTTCCAACCCATCCGCGAACGCCTGGAGCAACGCCTCACGGTCACCCCGCGCCAGCGGGCGCAACGTGACATGCCGCCCGACCAGCGTCGGCGTCTCGCGCCAGGCGTTCACGCCAACATCCCCTCATGCAGCCGCAGCACCCGGTCCATCCTCGCCGCCAGCCGCTCGTTGTGGGTCGCGACCAGCGCGGCGCTGCCCTCCTCGCGGACCAGCCGCAGGAACTCGGACAGGACGATACCGGCGGTATGCTCGTCGAGATTGCCGGTCGGCTCGTCCGCCAGCACCACCGCGGGGCGGTTGGCGAGCGCGCGCGCAACCGCGACCCGCTGCTGTTCGCCGCCCGACAGCTGCGCGGGCCGATGGGTGAGCCGGTGGCCGAGCCCGAGCGCGGTGAGCAGCGCGGCGGCGCGCGCGTTCGCCTCCGCCCGGGTCGCGCCCTTGACGAGCTGCGGCAGGACGACGTTCTCGGCCGCGTCGAAGTCGGGAAGCAAATGGTGGAACTGGTACACGAAACCTAGGCTGTCGCGCCGCACCAGCGTGCGCGCGCGCGCGTCGAGCCGTGACGCCTCGGCCCCGGCGATGCGGATCGACCCCGCAAAACCGCCCTCCAGCAGCCCGACCGCCTGGAGCAAGGTCGACTTGCCCGACCCGGATGGCCCGAGCAGCGCGACGATCTCGCCCGGCGCGACCGCCAGGTCGATGCCGCGCAGCACCTCGATCGTCTCGTCCCCTTGGCGGAAGCTGCGCGCGAGCGCCGTCGTCGCGAGGACAGGCGCGCGGTCACTCATAGCGCAGCACCTGCACCGGGTCGGTCCCCGCCGCCTTGAACGCGGGGTAGAGCGTGGCGAGGAAGCTCAGCAGCAGCGCGACCAGCGCGATCCCGATCACCTCGGCGGGGTCGGTCTTGGACGGCAGCTCGGTCAGGAAGCGGATCGACGGGTCCCACAAGTTCTGCCCGGTCACCAGCTGGACCGCGTTTACCACCGCCTGCCGGTAATGGAGCGCAATGAAGCCGAGCAACAGCCCGGCGACGACCCCGAGCGCGCCGATCGTCGTGCCGACCAGCATGAATATCCGCAGCACCGCCCCGCGGGTCGCGCCCATCGTCCGCAGGATGGCGATGTCGCGCGTCTTGGAGCGCGCCAGCATGATCAGCGACGAGGCGATGTTGAACGCCGCCACCAGGATGATGATCGACAGCACGCAGAACATCGTCACCCGCTCGACCGACAGCGCCTCGAACAGCGAGGCGTTGTTCTGTCGCCAGTCCGCCACCACCGCGTCGGCCGCGACCTTCTCCCGCAGCGGCGCGAGGATCTGGCCGACCCGGTCGGCGTCGACCGTGTTCACCTCCACCATGCTGACCGCGTCGCCGAACAGCAGCAGCTGCTGCGCGTCCTCGACCGGCATGACGACATAGGCCTTGTCATAGTCGTACACGCCGATATCGAAGATCGCCGCGACCCGGTAACTGACGATGCGCGGCACGGTGCCGAAGGGGGTGCTCTGCCCGGCGGGGTTGATGATCGAGATCTCGGTGCCGACGTCCGCGCCCAACGCTTCGGCCAGCCGCGAGCCGATCGCGACGTTGCCGCTGCCGGGGGTGAGCTGCGCGAGGCTGCCCGAGACCGGCTTCATGCTCGGGTTGGAGCGGATATCGCCGACGCGAAGCCCGCGGACCAGCACCGCCTCGACCCGTCCGTTATACGTCGTCATCAGCGGTTGCTCGATCAGCGGCACCGCGCGGGTGACGCCCGGGGTCGCGCGCGCCTCCGCGGCGACGCGCCGCCAATCGTTCAGCCGTCCGCCGAACCCCTCGATCACCGCGTGGCCGTTCAGC
>CAXSEO010000312.1:0-4231 GCA_964235525.1 uncultured Sphingomonas sp.
TCCTCCAGCAGGCGCCGCAGCTCGGCTGCGCGGACGCGCGGCAGGAATGGCAGCTTCTGTTTGGCAGCCGGTTCGAACAGCCCCTCCACCGCCAGCTGCGCTTTCAGCTTCTCGAACAGCGCCATCAGCGCGCCCGCGCCCGCCAGTTCCATCCGTTCGATCACGATCTGGTACTTCGACCGTCCCGGATAGGTGGTGAGCCGCCCGGTCGCGATCACCTCCACCCCGTCTTGCGGGCGGAAGGCGAGCCCACCCGCCTGCCCCTTCCACATCACCGCGTCGATCACCGCCGCCTCGTCCTTCAGGCACAGATACGCATGGCCGGAGGCGGCGCGCTTGTAGCCGCTGATCTCGCCACGCAGCCGGACATGCCCGAACTCGCCCTCCACCATGCGCTTGAGGCGGCCCGACAGCTCGCTGACCGTGACCGCGAGCGCGTTGTCGCCGGGCAACGCATCGGCTACCAGCCGCGCGGCGGGGGTAAAGGGATCGGGCATGAACGTCCTGCTGGTCGGCGGCGGTGGCCGTGAACATGCGCTCGCGTGGCGGCTGGCGCAATCGCCTGGGGTGGAAGACCTTTGGGTGACCCCCGGTAACCGAGGTATCGCCGAGGAACTAACGAGGGTCCGGGAAAGGTTCGTCGGCCCGACAATTGGGACCTACAGCCACTGCCTGAATATGGACCTGACCGACCACGAAACCGTGCTCGGCTTCTGTGAAGCCTACCAGATTGGCCTTGTCGTGATCGGTCCGGAAGCGCCGCTGGTCGACGGGCTTGCGGACACGTTGCGCGACGCGGGGGTGCCCGTGTTCGGGCCATCGGCGGCGGCAGCGCGGCTGGAGGGGTCGAAGGGGTTCACCAAGGAGCTGTGCGCGCGCGTCGGCATCCCCACCGCCGCGTTCCGGCGGGTGCGCTCGCTGGACGAGGGGCTGGTCGCGATCGACGCATTCGGCGGCGCGGCAGTGGTCAAGGCGGACGGACTCGCGGCGGGCAAGGGCGTGACCGTCGCCACAACGCGCGCCGAAGCGGAGGCGGCGCTCCGCAACCTGTTCACCGCGCCGGGCGCGGAGGCGGTGGTCGAGGAGTGTCTCCACGGCCCGGAAGCCAGCCTGTTCGTGCTCTGCGATGGCAGCTACGCCGTCCCCTTCGGCACCGCCGAGGACCACAAGCGCGTCAGTGACGGCGACACCGGCCCCAACACCGGCGGCATGGGCGCGTTCAGCCCGTCGCTGGCGCTCACCCCCGCGCTGGAGGAGGAGGCGATGAGGCGTATCGTCCGCCCGACGATCGATGCGCTGGCGCAAGACGGGACGCCGTTCGTGGGCGTGCTCTATGCGGGACTGATGCTGACCGACGACGGCCCCAAGCTGATCGAATATAATGTCCGCTTCGGCGACCCGGAGTGTCAAGCGCTGATGATGCGCTATGCGGGCGACCTCGCCGCGCTGCTCCACGCCTGCGCGACCGGCCGCCTCGCCGAACACCCCGCGCCGGTGTTGTCACCCGACACGGCGTTGACGGTGGTGATCGCGGCACGGGGCTATCCGGGCGCGCCCGAGACCGGCGGCGCGGTCGCGGGCATCGCGGCGGCGGAAGCAAGCGGGGCGCGGGTGTTCCAGGCCGGCACGCGGCTCGATGGCGACACGCTGGTGGCGAGCGGCGGGCGCGTGCTCGGCGTCACCGCCCGCGCGGCGACGCTGGCCGAAGCGCGCGCAGCCGCGTATCGCGCGGTGGAGCTGATCGACTTCCCCGGCGGTTTCCACCGCCGCGACATCGGCGCGCGGGGTTGCTAAGGGTTAAGGCGTGCCAGGATATTGCTTTCTATGCAGATTTTGTCTTCCGCCGCGCAGGCGACCCTGACCGGAGCCTCGACCCAGCCGATGTCCGCCACGCCCACCACCCCCGCCCCGACCGGCGGCGCGCTCAGCAGCATGGGCACGGTCACCACCATCCAGCTGGTGGTGATCGCGGTGTTCGCGCTGCTGATGCTGGCGGTGATCGTCTATGGGATGCGCCAGCGCGCCAAGCACCGGGCCGCCGAGCGCGAGGAACGCGCGCGGCTCGACTCGCTCGGCGACGCGGTCCCGTTGGGGGAGGCCGAGCCGCTCACTTCGCCCGCTCAGGAACAGCAGCGACCAGCGCCCGCCGAGCGCGGCGTCGACCCGCCCGGTCGCGTGGCGACGGACACGCCCGCGCGCGTGCCTCGCCACGACCCGGTCGAGTCGCGCGAGGAGCCCGTCGCGCGCGCGCCAACCTCGCTCACCCAGATCAAGGGCCTCGGCCCCAAGGTGCAGGCGCGGCTGGGGGAACTGGGCGTCACCCGCGTCGACCAGCTCGCCGCGTTGACCGACGATCAGGCGGACGCGCTCGACGCCGAGCTGGGCGCGTTCCGCGGGCGGATCGCGAGAGACCGTTGGGTGGAGCAGGCGCGGTTCCTGGCGGCGGGGGATGTGCGGGGGTTCGAGGCGGTGTTCGGCCGGCTTTGAGGCTTGCACCCCTGCAAGCCGGTGCGGCGACGCGAAGCAAGCCGCACAAACCGGCCCGGCCAGCGGCGCTCAGGCGCCGTCTGACGTCACGGGATTTACTCCCGTGACGGGCCGTGCAGGCTCACCGGTTGGCACTTGGCAGCACCAGCAACGTCGCTGCCGTACAGGCGTACAGCACCACATGCAGCGTGTTCGGCACGATCCCGTTCCGTTGCGGCAGAAAGCTGTGCGTGGCCCCGAACATCTCCCGATACCGCATCGCTCGCTCCGGCTCGTGCCGGATCAGGTACGGTACCCACCACGCCCTAAGCTCGCCTGCGAACAGGATGGCATAACTAATCCATAGCCAAGACCAAAGCCAGCCTGGGAAACCGGATCGCAGGTGAACCGCGCTGCCCACAAGACCGATGGTGAATGGGACGCTTTGGATCAGCGTCACGCATACCAGACGACCACGGGTGTCCGCCGCCCGGACCGCTCGCAGGTCGGTTAATCGCCCGAGGGGAACCCAGTCGTGCGACCATAGGATGACCACCTGGATCGCCTGTAATAGCGTGAGTAAAAGCAGCATATCCGCAGCTTAAACGCGGCGGAGGCCGCCAAGTGTCAAGGTTTGATGACGCGCGTTGGCTTGGTCAGCCTGAACGCACCCGTCCAGTCGTCCTGCGCAAGACCACCTGCTAACACCATTTTATGCCGCTCCTTTCCCTCCTCGCCTCCGCCGCCGCCCGCTGCACTCCCGGCAGCGAGTACGAACCTCCGCTCTGCCCCACCCACCTGCCCGCGGTCGCCGCGATCGCGATCGACCGCACCGGCGCCCAAGCCTATCGGGAGCCGGACGGCCCCGCCTCCTGCTCATCGTTCCGCCCGACGCCCGGGCAGATCAAGACGTTTCTTGCCCAAGCGGGCAGCGTCGAACCGCAAGCGGCGGATGCGACGCTCGACCGCTCGCCCTGCTACGCGAGTGGACAGGTACGCTTCGCTGACGGGCGCATCGCGCGCTGGACTGTCGAGCAACTGCGTGTCGGGACGCTTTCGCTCCCGGGTCGCCCGCAGATGCTGCTATATTGCCGTGGCTGCCGGGCGAGGCCGTTCAAGTGGTAAGAATGGCCTGTGGCGGAGGTAGCGGCCCGCGGGACTAAATCCCGCGTCGTCGGACGGGTTCGCTTCGCGACCCGCCGGGCGGCGCGTTGCGCTCCGTGCACCGGCCCGGACGTGGCCGGGCCTACGCTTGCCGCACGAGCAGCTTGTCGATCCTCCGCCCGTCCAGGTCCACCACCTCAAACCGCCAGCCCTGCTCGACGAAGCTCTCCCCCTCCGCCGGGAGTCGCCGGAACGCCGCCAGCGCCAGCCCAGCGACCGTGGCATAGTCGCGGTCCTCGGGGAGCGCGATCCCCAGCCGCTCCGCCAGCGCGTCCGCCGCCGCCGTGCCCGCGACCAGCAGCGAGCCGTCGTCGCGCGCGACGATCGAGGGTGCCTCGTCCGGGTCGCCGTCCGACGCGAACTCGCCCGCGATCGCGCTCAACAGGTCGGCGGGGGTCACCAGCCCCTCGAAATGCCCGTATTCGTCATGCACCAGCGCCATCGGCACCTCCGCGCGGCGCAGCTCGCCCAGCGCGTCCATCGCGTCGATCCGGTCGATCACCACCGGCGCGCGGCGGGTCAGCGCGCGCAAGCTCACCGGCTCGCCCTTGAGCAGCGCGGAAACGATCTGGTGCGTCTGCACCACGCCGATGATTGCGTC
>CAXSEO010000313.1:0-4229 GCA_964235525.1 uncultured Sphingomonas sp.
GACACGCCGCCCACCGACATGATCTGCATCCCGAACACGCTGAGGCGACGCCACTCGGAGAACGAGATGCGCGTGCTGAAATGCTCGCGGATGAGGATCACCACCGCCAACGTGCTGACAACGTTGCCGATCAGCGCGCCATAGGCCGGGCTCATATAGCTCGCGCCGAGCAGCGCGAAGCTGATCGTCGACAGCGATCCGATGATGCCGGTCGCGGTGCCGATCATCGAGCCTTCCTTGAAGCGCATCTCGCGCTGCATCATCACGCTGGCGCGGAAGGCGAAATGGGGATCAGCACGCTGACCGCGCTGACGCGCAGCACGTTGGCGGCGGCCGGATCGCCGAACAGCAGCTTGCCGCCGAAGCTTGCGCTCAGCAACAGCCCGGCGAGGATGAACGACAGGATCGCGTTGATCGTGAAGGCGGTGTCGAGCGTCTCGCGCGTCAGATCGACCTCGCGCACGATATACGCGCCGATGCCGAAATTGGTGAAGATCCAGATGATCCCCTGAACCGCCATCGCGATCGCGTAGATGCCCATCTCGTGCGGGGACAGGATGTGCGCGATGATGATCGACGTCGCGAACTGGATGGCGAACGAGGTGATCTGCCCCGAATAGGCCCAGGCGAGCGAGCGGCGGACGGACATGGTTCAGGTCTCGCGATACGGGGCTGGGCGGTGCGCTCCGCTCATTCTTATCAGAGCGTGACGGCCACGCCGAGCGACGCGGCGTTGACGTCCAAATTGCCGAACACCCCGCGGCGGGAGTAATGGTCCAGCGACGCGTTGAAACGGAAACGGCGGCTTAGATAATAGGTCGCGCCGAGACGCCCCTCATATTCCTGCCCCGTGCCCAGGTTAACCGTCGCTTGCGGGTCGATGGAGGAATAGCGGGCATAGGCCGACCCGGTGAGGTTTCGGAGGAACTCGTGCTCGACCGTGAGCGCGCCGGTTGAGACCACATTGCCCGATGTGACGATCGAGCCGCTCGGCTGGACGGAGCGGTCGGCATAGACGCGGATCGTCGTGGTTGGGGTGATGTTGTAGACGAGATTGGCCGAGAAACCGACCCCCGACGAGTCGAGAAAGCGCGGGTCGCGGTTATTCTGCGTGAAATAGCCGACGCGGATGTCGCCTTTCACCAGTTGCGATATCTGCAGGCCGACACCCAGTTGGGCGGTGTAGGACACCGAGTTACGGTCGAACCCGACCAACTCGTTCTCGTCATAGCTGATCTCGGACCGCTCAATATGCGCGATGATCGACGTCGATCCGCCAAGGGCGTAACGACCCTCCAAATATGCATCGAACAGCGTGTTGTTGCGGAACTGCTGGTCGAGCGGCTGTCCGTTGAGCAGCGTGGCGTCGTCGAACTTCTGCCGGTTGACGCCCGCGTTGCCGATGACCGTCAGTCGATTGAACGCTTGCGACAGGTTCGCGGACAAAGCGAGATTCGTGTAACGAATCGGCGACGTGGTGGCGTAATTGCTGTCGATCGTGCCGTTCGGACTGTTGATGTCCGTGCGCGACTCGATCAACCGATCGGCGCTGGCGTTGATCTGAAGATGCGTGGCGCGCGCGAAATCAAGTCGGGTCAGCGCGGCCGCCCCAAATTGTGAATAGTTTTCCGAACTGGTGTGCGCGTGAAAATCGTGGTCGTAATAGGCCCGGAGGTCGAGCAGGTTGCGCGACCAGCCCGAAACCAGATCGACCGAAGGCCGCACGTCCAAGATCTCATCGGAGATCTTGTCGGTCGGCGTGCCGCGGAGGTTGTCGGTATATTGCACCGACGCATCAACACGCGGGTACAGAAAGAAACTGCCGAGCCGCCCGCCGATCGGCGAATATTCCGGTCGCGGACGATCGGCGACGCCGAGCAGCGGTTCCCCGGATGCGGGTCCGACGACGACCTGCCCCTGAGCGGCGGTCGCCGTCGCCAGCGGCAGCGCGAGTCCGGCGATCCAAACGCGCCTACGCATCACATTCCCCCCTGAACGCGGTGCTGCATACCGGCCGCGTCCCGGTTTGTAAAACCGCCGCTGGATCAATGCTCGTGCATCCCGCGCCACGCCGCCTGGTCGATCGGCTCGAACAGGTATTGCAGCATCGTCCGGCGCTTGAGCGACACCAGCACCTCCACCGGCAGGCCGGGCTTGAGCGTGTCGGCGCGGCCCTCCTGCGCGTCAAGCGCCGCGAGCTTCGCGGCGGGGACAGTGACGGTGACGGTGTAATAAGCGCGCCCGGTCTTGTCGTCGTGGAACGCGTCGGCCGACATGCGCGTGATCGTGCCGTCGAGCGGCGGGGCTGCGCGGTCGTGGATCGCGGTCACGCGAACCTGCGCGGGCAGGCCCACATGAACGTCGTCCGCGTCGTCGGGCGACAGCTGCGCTTCCGCGACCAGCGGCGCCTTGTCGGGCACGATATCCATCAGCTTCTGCCCCGGCTCGATCACTCCGCCGACGGTGAAGACGCTCAGCCCGACAACCTGCCCGGTCGCGGTGGCGCGGATGCGCGTCGCCTCCAGCTGCTGATGCGCGGCGCGGTATTTGGGCAGCACCTCATTTAACGCCGCTTCCGCCTCGCGCAGCTCGCCCGACACCTTTTCGCGATGCTGCGAATCGAGGGTCACCGCCTGCATCCGCTTCTCCCCGATCTCCTCGCGCGCCGAGGCGGCGCTGGAGGCGAGGCCGGCGATCTGGCCGCCAACCTCCGCCCGCTGCCGCTCGAGCTCGCGCACGCGGTTGCGGCTGACATAGCCCTGGTCGGCTAGTGCGGACATGCCGGACAGCTCGTCGCGGTACAGCCGGTCCTGCTCGCCGTTGAAACCCATGCGGCCGGAGGTGCCGTCGATCTGGCGGCCGAGTTCGGCGGCTTGGCTCGCGAGCACGCGCTTCTGGTCGGCGACGGCGGCGCGGCGCGCGGCGATCTCGCTGTGCTGGAGCGCCAGCGCGCGGTTCGCCTCGTCGCGGTCGGCCCCGGTCAGGTCGGCAAAGGCGACGGGCGCGACCAGCGCATTTCCCTCCTGCTCGGCGAGCAACCGTGCGCGCTCCGCCTCCAGCCGGATCCATTGCGCGGCGAGCGCGCGCTCATTCGCGAGCACCTCCCCCGCCGCCAGCTCGATCAGCACATCGCCCGCGCGCACGCGCTGGCCCTCGCGGACATGAATCGCGGCGACCACGCCGCCGTCCTTGTGCTGCACCGTCTGGCGGTTGCCCGACACGGTGATCGCGCCGGTCGCGTGCGCGGCGGCGTCGAGGCGGAACAGCGCCGCCCAGCCGAGGAACAGGCCGAAGAACAACAAGGCGGCGATCCAGCCGACGCGCGCCGCGCCGCTCGCGTCGTCGGGCTTGATGGGGACGGGAAGGGTGGCGGCGGGAGCGAAGGGCAGGCTGGCCATGAGCGTATTTCCGTAGGATCAGGCGGCGAGCGCGCGGGGCGCGGGCACGGGAGCGACGGCGGGCGTGGCGGGGGCGGGCGGCTCGGCGAGCTTTCGCATCACCTCGTCGCGCTCGCCGTGGAGCGCGATGCGACCGTCGCGCAGCACCATCAACTCGTCGACGACGCGTAGCACGCCGGTGCGGTGTGCGATGACGACGATGGTGGCGCCGCTCGCCTTCACCGCCCCCAGGGTGGCGAACAGCTGCGCGTCGCCGTCCGCGTCGAGATGGGCGTTGGGCTCGTCGAGCACGAGCAGCGCCGGGCGACCATAAAGCGCACGGGCGAGCGCGATCCGTTGCGCTTGTCCCGCCGACAGCCCCGCGCCGCGTTGGCCGAGCACGGTGTCATAGGCCTTGGGGAGCGAGAGGATGAGTTCGTGTGCGCCGCATAGCTGCGCCGCGCGCACCACCTCCGCGTCAATGGCGGCGCGGTCTCCGGTCTGGAACCGGCAGATGTTCTCGCGCACCGTGCCGCGCAGCAGGCTCGGGTCCTGCGGCAGGTAGCCGATTGCCCCGCCGAGCTGATCCTCCGGCCAGTCGGAAAGACTGGCGCCGTCGAGCCGGACCATGCCCGACTCGGCCGACATCGCGCCGACCAGCGCGCGCGCCAGCGTCGATTTGCCCGCGCCGCTTGGGCCCACGACGCCGAGCACGCGGCCTGCGCCGAGCTTGAACGACATGTCCGCCAACGCGCGGCGGTCAGTGTCGGGGATCGCGATCGTCAACGCCTCGACCTGAAGCCGCCCGGTCGGCGCGGGCAGCCGCACCGGCTCGGGCGCGTCGCCTGCTTC